>JAFZUN010000132.1 GCA_017618315.1 Spirochaetales bacterium | reverse complement strand
TCCTATATCTTCCAGGACAATGAGCTTCTGCAGCAGATAGCATCGGATCTTGTCATAAAGGAAGATCACGAGGTTCTAGAGGACGGCAAAATACGATATGTCCAGAACGGTGTGACCTATATCTATAGTCCTTCAGGACAGCTTATCTCGACTGAGGAGAACGGGGTTGTCTCTGAGCATTTCTATGATGGAAAGGCAATTGACCGCATTGAGACTGTTGACGGGAACCTGAAGAGCGTGGAGAATTACCATGAGGGAAAGGCGGTCGAGAGACTGGTGTATGATGACGGAGTGCTGACCAGCAGAACTGAATACAGGGCGGAAGGCAACATCCAGGTCCTCTATAAGAACGGAAGGAAGGTCGCCACGGTTTATTACAGGCCTGACAACAGGACTGTTGACAGGATTGAGTACGATTAATGTTCGGATTGAAGACGTCTTTCAGATATGCATTCTCCAGGACAAGAGGCCAGAGAACCACCAGCATAATGATCATGGTGGGAATAGCTGTGGGCCTTGTTGCTCTTCTTGTCATATCAGCTGTGATGAACGGCCTTCAGAATGCACAGATGGACCAGCTGAGGAACCTTGAGTCTTTTGACCTGATAGTATCTTCCGAAAAGCTTTCTGCTGATGATGTTAAGTCCATTGACGGTGTGGATACTGCTTTCCGGTTCCTTGAGACCAATGTCCTTGTGGTGGATAAGACAAGCGAGACCAGCATCAGCGCCAGAGTACGCGCCTATGACTCATATGCGTACCAGAGCTCACGCATGAGCGAGAGCCTTTTCATGTCTTCTGATGTCCCTTCCTCCTTTGAGGGTCTACTTGTGTCATTCAGCATGACAAGGTCATTGAACCTCAGAAGCAATGATGACATAAAGGTGACATTCCTGAAACCCGGACGTACGGCCACCATTGTACCTTACACCGCCACCATGGGCATTGGAGGTTACTTCAGCTCAAAGATGACCGAATTCAGCAGCTCCACCGCGTTCATGGACTATGAGCGCCTGGCATCCATAATCGGTGAGGATACCTCAAAGGTGGGTGTCTATGTCAGCGGAAACCAGAACAAGGTGGTTGAGGCAATCATGGCCCTTGATCCTGAGGCCCAGGTAATCACATGGCAGGAGTACAACAAGGCCCTTTACTCTGCGCTCATGCTTGAGAAGACACTCATGTATGTGTTTCTTGCATTCATGTTCCTGATTATCTGCGTCAACCTGAAGAACTCCACCAGGAGGCTGCTCTCAAACAAGCAGAAGGAAGGCGCCATGCTCAGGGCTATAGGCTGCAGCAGGACCTTCGTGAACTCCGTGTTCCTCGGGCAGGGAATTGTTATCTGCCTTCTCGGTGAGATCATCGGAGTCATTACCGGAAAAATCGTGATCCTAAACATCCAGAACATACTTGCGCTTGTGGACAAGATCGTCAGACTGTTCACCGGCAATTCCACTGTACTGACCCAGATTCCGTTCAATGCGGCAATCGGAAACGGGGAGATAGCAATTGTCTGCCTGTTCGTGTTTGCCCTTTCTCTTCTGTTCACCTCAATCGGGTGCAGGAAGATCTACAGGTCAGAGATTATGGAGGTGATTCTTCATGCATCCTATTGAACTGTTTTCAATCACAAAGCGTTTCAAGGCCTCTGAGAAGGGAAGTGATGAGATCACAATCCTGCAGGACCTCAATCTGAACATAGTTCAGGGGCAGTCCACCGCCATAATAGGTAAAAGCGGCTCAGGAAAGAGCACACTGCTGCATATAGCAGGAGGACTTGACAGCCCGACGGAGGGCAAGGTCATCTGCAGCGGAACTGATTTTGCAACTCTTGATGACAAAAGAAGATCCATACTTAGAAACCGCCACATCGGCTTCATCTTCCAGGCGAATCTGCTTCTGGAGGATTTCTCTGCTCTGGAAAACGTCATGGCACCTGCGCTGATCAGCGGAGTGAAGGCCAAGGACTGCAGGGACAGGGCAGTGGAGCTTCTGGAGCGCCTTGGTCTTGCAGACAGAATGGATCACGTTCCCGGAAAGCTCTCCGGAGGTGAGAAGCAGCGCGTTGCAATCTGCCGCGCATTGATGAACAGGCCTGAGGTGATTCTTGCCGATGAGCCCACAGGTGCACTTGATGAGGAGAACGCCTCCGAGGTCGAGAATCTTCTTCTGGATCTTGTGAGAGAGGAAGGAAGGAGCCTTCTGCTTGTCACACA
The DNA here is from genome assembly GCA_017618315.1 of Spirochaetales bacterium. Taxonomy (GTDB): domain Bacteria; phylum Spirochaetota; class Spirochaetia; order Sphaerochaetales; family Sphaerochaetaceae; genus UBA9732. Next base: position 8,181 of record JAFZUN010000132.1, on the reverse strand, counting down.
CAATCAGGATTTCGCATTCAAGTGTGATAACGTATATCTTCTGAAGAACAGGAACCTCACATTGGAGAAAGAATCGAAATGAATCCTTTTGTCTTGCTCTGGAGCAGAAAGAGAGTACTCAAGAGAGGCCGTCTTACAAGCTGTCTGATCCTTATAGCGCTTGTGATGGCTCCGCTTGTTTGCGCCTTGATCTTCTCCGACAGCATGATGGAGGGAATCACAAGCAAATACATATACCTCTCAGATGGTCATCTGCAACTCAACTATAGTGGCGACAAGGAGTTGTCAGATTTTGACAACTCTTCATTAAGCTCCATGCTGTACAGCTGTGATGAGGTCACAAGCGGTTATGCGCTTATGTACTCCGCCACCGGAACAAGCAATGTGATGGTCAAGGGAGTGGACACTTCATACTTCAATGACAAGCGCATGGAGCAGGTGTCCTTCTCATATGAAGCTCAGACTGAGGAGTCCACATCCAACCTCAAGGGAATCTCCATCAGCCGTGCCACAGCTGATGAGCTTAAAGTCGGAATCGGGGACAGGGTGGCCCTGATGATAGTCCCTGATGATGTGGATAAGGTCCTGAGGCCCGTGCTCTGCAGGATTGACTCCATCTTCACAAGCGGTTATGACCAGCTTGACAGCCTTCTTTGCTTTGTTGAAATCGATTATGCCAAGACCCTGTACGGAGCCAAGACCTCCACATGTCTTGAGCTACTTGTCAGAGCGGACTACATGGAGAAACTTGATGATGTTATATCCGCATTGGGAAGCGGTTATGACATCTCAAAGTGGAATGAGCATAATGTCTCTGTATATGAGAACTTTGTCACAAGTAGGCAGATGATTCTTATCATCCTGATGCTTGTTGTTGTGGTGGCAGCATTCTATACGGCATCTGTTGCACAGCAGATGATTCAGGATGACATGCAGGAGATAGCCATCACAAAGCTGATTGGAGCATCTGACACACTTGTGAGGCGCTCTGCGTTCTTGAGTGTCTATACCGTGACGTTCATAGGCATGATTCTCGGAATAATCCTGGGATTGCTGATTGGCCTTAATCTGGGGCCGATTCTTACCTGGCTGTCATCGATGGGTCTCAAGAGCCTGTCATTCTACCTGCTGGATTTTGACATCACAGTCCCATGGCTCTCAATCCTTCTGATATCCGCGAGCCTTCTTCTTATATCTTATATCTCCATTCAGGTGTCTTTGGGCAAGACAAGACGCATTACTCCGATCCGTCTTTTCACATCGCTTTAGAGTTGCTAGAATTAGCTTGTCATGAGTCTTGAAGTATTTGTGCTCGGTACAAGTGGAATGCAGCCTCTCCCCGGACGCTTTCTGACCTCTGCCATGGTCAGGCGTAACGGCGAGCTGTTTCTGTTTGATTGCGGAGAGGGGACTCAGGTATCGCTTAAGATGCTCAACCTGCATTGGAAGCGCATCAACCGCATCTTCATCAGCCACATGCATGCCGACCATGTCACAGGACTTCCGGGACTTCTCATGCTGTCATCACAGGTGGACAGGGATGAGCCTTTGTACATCTACGGTCCCGAGAGGCTGAGAGAATACATCGATGCCAACAGAAAGCTCCTGGACATGTACATCAACTATGAGATCCGCTTTGTCCCGACTGAACCCGGAATCATACTTGAGACCGATGAATACAGTGTTGAGGCAGTGCCTCTTCTGCATACCAAACCCTGCATGGGTTTTGTGATGAAGGAGAAGGACCGTCCCGGAGAGTTCAGCGTTGAGAACGCCAAAGCCCTGGGAATCCCGTGCGGACCGATGTGGGGTATGCTCCAGAGGGGATCTGACGTCACCCTTGAGGACGGCAGGGTGATTCATCCTGATCAGGTGCTCGGAAGCCCCAGAAAGGGTGTGAAGTTCTCATACGTCACTGACACTGTCTACATGGGACATATCGCATCACACGTTGCAGGATCTGATCTGCTTCTGTGTGAGGGTATGTTCACCAGGGATCTTTCCCAGGACGCATTTGAGAAGAAGCATATGACAAGCACCCAGGCGGCCATGATTGCACGTGACGGCAAAGTGGGGAAACTTGGACTTATCCATTACAGCCCCAGGTACACGGATAAAGAGCTGAGGCAACTCAAGGACGAGGCCTGCGAGGTTTTCCCTGAGACTGTCCTCTGCAAGGACAGATGCTCATTTGAGCTAACGAACAGAGATTAGTATTCTTGTTTTCTTCCAACAAAAAACCTCCGTGTTCCCACGGAGGTCTTAATTTATTAAATATAGTTAATCAAAGATTAGGAGCAATGACATCGTCGAATGATGAGTTGTCATCACCGTCAACAAAGATGATGTCATATGCACTGCCGATCTTATCCAGCTCCTCAACTGCCTCAGCCTTGGAAAGGAATGGGATGATTGCCACTGTCCTGCCGTTGATCTCAAAAGCATCTCCTGAACCGGAGAGTGAGACCAGCACGCTGTTGACGTCAGCCTTGGTGAAGGCGAATGTGATGTCGTAGAAACCTTCCTTTGCGCTGTCATACTCGATTCTGGCACGCTGGATAGGATCTGTGGCATCAAAGTCGTTGATCTCCTGATCAACAGGAACTTCGACTGTCTTGATGACGGTCTCGGTCTTTGCCGGAGCCTGTGCTGCAGGAGCAGGTTTCTCTGTAGCAGGTGCTGCTGCAGGAGCTGCTACCACGACAGGACGTGCGGACTGTGATGTCACGATGCTTGCAAGGTTGCTGATTGCATCGCAGAGCTTATCGATCTTCTCCTCAAGCGGGGAAGGACCTTCCTCGTAATACTCTTCCTCTTCCTCAGGATACTCATCTGTTGAGTACTTCTCGTAATCATCCTGATCGTCTTCCTCTTCCTCGTATGACATCATGTCGGTCATCTCATCAAGCTTGTTGACAAGTGCATAGATGGCATCGACGACAGGGGAGTCTGCAGCAACTCCGGCTGCGGGAGCGACTGATGCAGGAGCTTCTTCCTTCTGCTCTTCTTCTGCCTTGACTGCTTCAGGAGCGCTTTCCTCAACTGCGGCGGCAGGCTCTGCCTCTTCCGGTGCAGGCTCCTCAGCGGGTTTCTCTGAAGACGGTGAGTCGAAGATTGAGAAGAACTGTGAGGACTCCTCCGGAGTGACTGGCTCCTGAGCCTTGGCTGCTGAAGGATCATCTGACGGTGTCTCGAACAGCTGCTTGTCATAGGAGTTCGGAGGAAGCTTGTCCTCGTCATCCTCTTCATCATCGCGGCTGTTCGCAATCATTGATGCAATCACAATGAGGACAATTCCTACCAAGAGCGGGAACACCTTGACGGCAATCTCATAGACCTTGTACTGGACGTCTACTTCTCCGTTTGGGCCGTTGGCATATGCCGGAAGCAGGAACTTGATGCCTGCAAATGTAAGACAACCAAGGACAATCAATGTGATGAGGATGGTGATGATCACAGACTTGGAGCTTCTCTTTTTACTCATTGTTATCCCCCAAAAGCTTGAGATAAGCACTTTTTCAAAATGATTTATAACGTTATTATATACCAAAGAAACTGAGATGACAAGAAAGTTACTAATTCTATTTCTAGTTTTAATGCTCTGCACATACAGCTTGATATCCTCATTCTTAGGAGAGAGAGGAATTATCGTCAATAATCAGCTCAAGAGGCAATTGAAGGAGAATGAATATGAGCTGGACAGGAGCGAAATGGAGATAGAAAACCTGCGCCTTCAGGATCAGGAGCTTTCCACGGAGGACGGATCAAGGTCCACTGCCATGAGTTTCGGATACCAGGTGGAGGGCGATGATGTCCATGTGTTCGAGACCGAGGATGTGGTTCAGAATATCCCATCAACTACCAGCGAGCCTGCAAAAGAAGATGGCGTTAAGGAATTCAAGCCATGGGCAACTTCGTTCATCTTATTGATTTCATTTTGTTCTTCATTTATCATCACACTCATAGTCTGGCTGTTTACAAAAAACAAGGGGGATTCTGATGATTCTCAACAAGAGGAATCCGGAAACTTTGGAAACAATTTCAACATTGATTAGCGATGGAGGTGTCGCCATCCTCCCGTGCGATACCATCTATGGTCTTTGCGCCGCATATGAGATCGGCGAGAAGGCACTGATGGATCTGAAGGGCAGGGATTCCAGCAAGCCTTTTCTGGTGCTTGCGACAATAGAACAGGCCAGGCAACTTTGTGAGAGCATTCCCCAGGACATCCTTGATGCATGGCCTGCAGCACTTACGGTGATTCTGAACAAAAAGAAGGGGGGAACCATCGCCATAAGAGTTCCCAATGACAGTTTCCTCCAGAATCTGCTAAAGATGGCAGGAACTCCCATTTATTCCACAAGCGTGAACATTGCCGGAGAGCCTTCACTTCACAGCCTCAGTGCCATCTGCAAACGTTTTGAGTCGCTGGTTGATGTTGTTGTCCGTGGTGATGAGATACAGGGAAAGGTTCCTTCGACACTGATTGATGCGACTGCAAAGCCATACAAGCTGGTGAGACAGGGACTTTATGATGCAACTGCCCTGATCAAAGGCTGACAGAGACTCCCTCGGAAACAAGAATAGAACTCACATCAATTACAATGGACAGCGCAATGCATATGATCATTCTCACTATGCACCAGATGATTGTTCCCCACTTGGGCTCACGGTCTGCGATTGCAATGAACAGCGCTATCAGTACAAGCATCACGGAGAGGGCCGTGACGGTCCATGCCACAACATTTACGCATACGACTATACCGCTTATGAACTCACTTTTGAGCTCGAACCAGAAAGACAGAAGGTAAATTCCTGCGAACAGCAGGAAAACCATGAACACATAGTTCATGATTGTGTTTGTCAGGTCAAATACACGTCTTCTCTGAAGCATAAGTCAAATGATATCAGAAAGAGCATGGTTCGTGTAGTTGGACTTGTGGTGTCTTATTTTTGTTGCCAGTTCCTCAATTCAGACTTATGATTATTACATCAATATCAATTATGAAGGGGCAAAATTATGGATAATGTAAATAAACGTCTTGAGAGACTCGGGCTTCAGGCTGCAGATATCCTCATTCCTCGCAAGGATGTTGACCTGACAAAATGGGCCGTTGTCGCATGTGATCAGTTCACATCGGAGAAAGACTACTGGCATGATGTCGAATCACAGGTAGGTGATGCCCCGTCAACACTGAAGCTTATCTTCCCGGAGTGCTATCTGGATGACGGAGATGACGAAGCCAGGATCAATTCAATAAACAAGACCATGAAAGAATATGTCGATGCAGATCTCTTCAAGACCTACAAAAACTGTTTCTTCCTTGTTAGAAGGACATGCGGCTCTGCATGCAGATGGGGTCTCATGGCTGCCTTGGATCTTGACAGATACAGCTGGGAAAAGGGCTCCACAAGCCTGATCAGGGCAACTGAAGGCACAATCCTGTCAAGAATTCCGCCAAGAAAGAAGATCAGAAAGGATGCACCTCTTGAGATTCCGCACATCATGGTCCTGATAAGCGACAAGGAGAGGAGTGTGATTGAGCCGCTTGCAGCTCAATCCAACAGCCTTGAGAAGGTATATGACTTCGAGCTCATGAAGAACGGCGGACATCTCGAGGCTTGGGTTGTGGATTCGGAGAAGCTGATAAACCAGGTGGCATCGGCATTTGAGAAGCTTGACGCCGAACTTGACCCGAAAAATCCGCTTCTGTTCGCAATGGGAGACGGAAACCACAGCTTCGCCACGGCAAAGAGCTGTTGGGAGGACATTAAGGCCACTCTTACGGAAGAGCAGCGCAAGACCCATCCTGCAAGGTTCTGCCTTGTTGAGCTTGAGAACATCTTTGATCCGGGTCTGGTGTTTGAGCCTATCCACCGTGTTCTCTTCAACGTCCCTGAGGATGTATTCCTGGAGGAACTCAAGGAGAACGCGTCTTCAATCTCGGAGGAGAAGGTTGGCTGCAGGAACTGCATTGCCAAGAAGATCTCTGATCAGAGCCAGCAGCGCTTCGGTTACTGCACATCCGAGAAGCATGTTGTTGTGACTTTGAAGGATCCTTCAGCCGCCATTGCCGCAGGCACACTGCAGAAGGTCATTGATGAGCTGATCAAGAAGGGCTACAGCGTTGATTACATCCATGGCGCAGATGTCACGGACAAGCTCGGAAGCGAGAAGGGCAACATAGGTCTGTTCCTTCCAGCTATTGATAAGTCAACGTTCTTTGACACCATCATCAAGGACGGAGCTCTTCCCAGAAAGACCTTCAGCATGGGCGAGGCAAACGAGAAACGATACTACATGGAAGCCAGGAAAATCAGGTAAACATAGTTTATCTTGTTGCGCTTTGTTGTTTTTTCTGAAATTGTCAGAAGTGCTCTTTTCATAACTCTGAATATCTGATATTTTGCTTTTCAGAAGTTATGGAGGAGCACCTATGCTTAAGAGGTTCTGCAAAATGGATTTTCTTGACATCACGGGGCACCATCTTTTTTGAGAGTCAATCATTTGATTGACTTTTTTTTTAATCTTTTGCGTTGCTCAGGAGGCAATTTATGGCAAAACAAGAGGCTATCAGGGATGCCAGACAGCTTGGCACACCCAAAATGATCGTGCTGGGATTCCAGCATTTCTTTGCAATGTTCGGTGCCACGGTTCTGGTTCCGATTCTGGTCCAGAGCTTCGGACTTCCGCTTTCAATCCAGACCACACTGCTGATGGCAGGTCTCGGAACTCTTCTTTTCCACTTGTTCGCCAAGTTCAAGGTTCCCGCATTCCTGGGTTCCTCGTTTGCCTTCCTCGGAGGATTTGCTTCAGTATCCTCACTCAGTTCCGGAAAATACGCGACAATGGCTGCTGCTGAGAAACTCCAGTACGCCTGTGGCGGAATTGTGATTGCCGGCCTTCTGTATCTGATTCTTGCACTGATTGTCAAACTTGTCGGTGTCAAGAAGGTCATGAAGTTCCTCCCGCCAATCGTCACCGGACCCATCATCATTCTGATCGGACTTAATCTTGCTTCATCTGCAGTCGACAACGCATCCACATGCTGGTGGCTTGCTCTTGTCTCAATGGTCATCATAATCGCAGCCAACATCTGGGGTAAGGGCATGATCAAGATCATCCCGATCCTGCTCGGTGTTGTGGGAGCATATATCATTGCTCTGATTGCAAATGCATGCGGCGCAAAGGATGCTTCCGGAGCAGCTCTGATCAACTTCGCATCCATTAAGGGCGCAAAGATCATCGGTCTCCAGCCGTTCTTCACGGACTTCAAGGGTTCAATCGCCAAGTTCGATATCACAGCCATTCTGGTAATGGCACCTATCGCCATCGCTTCAATGATGGAGCATATCGGTGACATCTCAGCCATCTCGGCAACTGTCGGAGAGAAGTTCATAGAGGATCCGGGTCTTCACAGAACACTCATCGGTGATGGTCTTGCAACATCATTCTCCGCTCTGTTCGGCGGTCCTGCAAACACAACATACGGCGAGAACACAGGTGTTCTGGTTCTCTCCGGTGTCTACGATCCAAAGGTTGTGAGACTTGCTGCCATCTACGCGATTGTGCTGTCCTTCTCACCGGCCTTTGCTGCACTGATCAACACCATGCCGGCGGCAATCATCGGCGGCGTCTCCTTCATCCTCTACGGAATGATCTCCGCAATCGGAGTCAGGAACATTGTTGAGAACAGGGTTGACTTCTCCAACTCCAGGAACCTGATTATCGGTGCCATCATCCTTGTCTGCGGTCTCGGTTTCAAGAACGGTCTTCCGCTCTTCGGAGGAAAGATCACACTGACATCGCTGGCAATCGCTGCAATCGTCGGAATCATCCTCAATGCAGTGCTGCCCGGAAAGGACTATGAGTTCGGTTCTGATATAAGCGGCGGAAAGTCCGGAAACCTCGGAACATATTGATAAGTAAATCTTCAGCCGGGATTTCAGTACTTCGCATCGAAGCCGTGCAAAAAGCACTGTCTTCTCTGCTCAGTCCTGTCTCCCGGTAAATCTTTACTTATCAGAAATGTTTATAATTTGACAGAAAGTACTTGCCAAAGTCATGAATCTTTTGTACATTGCTTTCTGTCGCTTATGACATTTTGCCACCTTAGCTCAGTTGGCCAGAGCACGTGACTTGTAATCTCGGGGTCGTCAGTTCGAATCCGACAGGTGGCT
>JAFZUN010000131.1 GCA_017618315.1 Spirochaetales bacterium | reverse complement strand
TGCTGCCACAGATCCCATCTGATGTACTCATCCCAGGCATCAAGCCTGCAACCGAGCTCATAGGCCTTCTGGATGAGATCACAGCACTCATAACCTCCGCGTGAGACAAGGCCCTCAAGAAATGAGATCGATGGCTCATGATACGAGACCTTAATGCCGGGAATGGCATCCATCAGGGCTTTCTTGATGCTCCTGAGGTGTTGGGCCGATTCCTCCATGGTCATCTGCCTCACCCACTGGTAAGGCGTGTGAGCCTTGGGTATGAAGGTCCCGATGTTGATGTTCATGTTGATCTTTGTGGCATTGCGGATTGCAAGGAGGAAATCCACAAGGCTCTGCTGCTCTGTCTCCCTGTCGACAAACGGAAGCCCCACCATGAAGTAGAACTTGGCAAGCTTCCAGCCTCTTGAACGGGCTTCCTGGATTATGCTTATGACAGACTCAAGCGGAACTTCCTTGTTGTTTGACCTCTGGTTCTCCAACAGCGGAGTCTCAATTGCGAACGTCAGACCACTCTTACGGACCTCGGAGAGCTGCTCAATGATGTTCAGTCCGAAGGTGCTTACCCTGAGTGATGGCAGCGAGAAAGAGATGCTTCTTGACTTATAAGACTCATTCAAGGCCTTGATCAGTTTATCAAGGCCAGGATAATCACCGGATGAAAGGGATGAAAGAGTGACCTCCCTGTATCCGAGCTGGCTGACATTCTGCTCCACAAGGTCATAGACGGTATCAAGGTTCCTCTGCCTGAACGGCTTGTAATACTGACCGGCATGGCAGAACCTGCAGCCATTCGGACAGCCGCGCATTATCTCAACCGTACCATGATCCTGAGCTGTCTCAAATGAGGAAATGGCAAAATGCTCCAGCACAGGACTCTCTTCTGAGGTTCCGAACGTGTTGTCCACTGCCCTCTTGGCCAGTTTCTTTCCTGGGTACCAGAGGTATGGGATTTCCTTCAGGGCGCTTATCCTTTCAGATCTTGTCTTGTATTGTCCGATTGTATTGATAATTCCTGAGATATCTGCCTCAGCTTCTCCGATATGCACGAAATCAAAGAAACGTGAGAAAGGAAGCGGATTAGTTGCAGCAGGACCTCCTGCTATCACTATAGGATCAGTTTCCTTCCTGTCTTTCACATCTATTGCGATTCTTCCGAGATCAAGTATCTGCAGGATGTTGGTGGCACTGAGCTCATAGCCGATGGATATTCCCAGATAGTCCAGCTCGTTAAGCGGGATGTGCTCCTGGAGCGTGAACAGCGGAATCTCCTTCTCCCTGAGCAGATTCTCAAAATCCGGGGCAACGGAGAAGACTCTGTCACAGAACGCATCAGGAATTCTGTTTATAAGGTCATAGAGGATTCTGATGGCATTGTTCGCCATGCCGATCTCATAAAGATCAGGAAAGCACATGGCGCATTTCACAAGGCCTTGCGTGTAATGCTTCTGACCGTATATGTACTCACTGCCCATGTATCTGGCAGGATTCTCTATCTCAAGGAAACTGTTCCCGAGCTTTCTCTCAAGATCCGGGATCATTGAAGCCTTCCTTTGAGCTCTTCATCATCAGGATTAAGCCTCAGGGCCTGAGTCCAGTAGATTCTGGCATTCACCTTGTCAAAAAGCTTCTCAAGGATATTGCCCTTGATTTTCAAAAGCACAGAGAGATTCAGGTCGTTGTCTGTAAAATACGTGTCTCCCATCAGAACATCAGTCAGAGCCAGGAACCTCTTTGCTGTATCCTCACCCATCTGTGTGTCATTTGAGAAACGTGAGAGCAGACTCAGGAATGAATCAAGCTCCTGTTCATCTATCGTTGAATACCAGGAGATAAAGCTGTCAAGGATGAAATCAGACTCAAAGGAGCAGACAACATGAGCGTGATGTAAGCTT
>JAFZUN010000130.1 GCA_017618315.1 Spirochaetales bacterium | reverse complement strand
GGGTCACGTTGACGGCGACACACCCGAAAAGCGCGCAGGCCTGAAATCGGGTGACAAAATCGTTGAGATCAACGGCAAGAGCGTGACGAACATGATGGACCTGATAGAGGCCGCCACTAACACGGATTTCATCACAATGAGGGTTCAGAGGGGATCATCTCTGGTTGACTTATCCTTTGAGAACCCGGGCACCAGCCTGAACTTCACGCTTGTCCAGCCTACAGTGAAAGTTCCGGGAATCAACTTCTTCAAAGCCCTGTGGGCATCAGGAAGGGAATGCTTCTCAAACCTCTGGCAGTCAGTTGTGTCTTTAATCAACGTTATCAGGGGAAAAGAGGATGCAGGTGAGACTCTGGGTGGAACATTCGCTGCATCTCAGAGCATTGGAATGCTCACCACAAGCGGCTTCGCGCATGGTTTCAACAGCGGAATAAGGATAATGCTTTTCCTTCTTGCAAGCGTCAGCATCTCCCTTGCCGTGGCCAATCTGCTTCCAATTCCCGCGCTTGACGGCGGACTCATACTGGTGAGCTTTGCCGAGCTTGTGACAGGACGCACCTTCCATCCCAAGATGTACCTCACATTCCAGATTGTCGGGACTATAATGATATTCGGAGCAGTCATCCTGCTCTCATTCGCTTGAGAAGAACTCAGAGAATCAGAATTTCTCCACTTCCCTGAAGCAGGCGTAATCTGAGACAAAGTTCAGGTTGAACGCTCCTGTGCTTCCGTTTCTCTGCTTGGCGATGATGACCTTAAGAGGACGTGCCTTGACGCTGGAGAAATCCTCATTCTCCTGATTGTCCTCCTCATAGTTGGTCTTTCCGCTCTCATCCAGACGCTTTGAGGGATCATCAAGAAGAATGACAAGGTCGGCATCCTGCTCGATTGAACCAGAGTCTCTCAGATCCGCAAGAATCGGTCCTCTGTCTTTTCCACCCTCTCTGTTGACCTGACAGAGACAGATGATAGGCACGTTGAGCTCTCTAGCAAGCTGCTTCAGGGCTCTGGATATCTTGGATACCTGCTCGTGTCTGGGCAGCTCCTTTGTGTTGCTGCTGTACTCGACAAGTCCGATGTAGTCTATGAAAATCGCCTTCACGTGTTCATCACGTACCATGCGCCTTGCCTGTGAGCAGATCTCAAGAAGCTTCATGTTCGGAGTGTCCTGGATCAGCAGGTTGGATGCGTTCTCATAGAGGTTCTCAGCGGTCTTCATCATCTTCTGGTTCGTCTCATGATCAATCTTGCCGTTTCTGAGGCTCATGAGATTTATCTGACCCTTGTTGGCGATGATACGCTCAATCAGGGTCGCACCGCTCATCTCAAGAGAGAAGAACCCTACCGGGACAGGCTTTCTTCCAAATGCCATGTTCACCGCAATCGACAGCGCAAGAGCGGTCTTTCCGACGGAAGGACGTGCTGCGATGATGATCAGGTCACTGGGCTTGAATCCGCCGATGTACTTGTCAAGGATCTTGAAGCCGGATGAGACTCCGACCTCTTTCTTTCCGGCCATGATGTCATGGACATTGTCCACAACCACTCCGATAAGGCGCTCGGCATCCTCATACTGGCCGGTTGAACTTCCGGTTCCCAGGTATGATAGAGTGCTGTCAAGCTCATCGATTGATTCCTGGATGTCAGATGACTCATCAAAGGCCTTGTCGCCTATTCTGATGGAGAGATCAAACAGCTGCCTCTTCATGGATGCTGTGCGGATGATCTCTGCGTAGTAGACGGCGTTTGTTGATGTAGGAACCCTGTTTGTCAGGTCCGCGATATAGGCTGCACCGCCTGCGGCAGCCAGAGTCCCCTTCTGGCTCATGTACTGGCTCAGGGAGACATAGTCCAGGGCAACGCCGGGCCTCTCATTCCTGAGCCCGGTGATGCCTTCCCAGATCTGCTTATGCGCAAGCTGATAGAAGTCATCCTTGACCAGCATAGTCTGGACTTCCTCAAAAGCCTTACGGTTGATGAGGACAGATCCGAGCAGAGCCACTTCCGCGTCATCGTTATGCGGGGGCAACCTTCCTATCTGCTTGTCAGATGTCTGCTTTGCATTATTTGGCATAAGCAATCTCCTTGGGACAAAACAGCCCGCCCCGGATGGAGCGAGCTAATTCAATTCAAGACTAAACTCAGTTCTCTTCTGCAGTTGCAGGAGCC
>JAFZUN010000129.1 GCA_017618315.1 Spirochaetales bacterium | reverse complement strand
GGTTCAACACACTGAGAAAGCACATCAAGGTTGAGCCTCTCAGATGGTACTGGCACTGTGACAGGCTGGGGATGCTTGTCTGGCAGGATATGGTCTCGGGAGGAGGGAGATACAAACTCTCCGTCATTAGCGCGCCTCTTATCGTAGGGTCGTTTCTCAAAGACGACAGGTATGACAAGTTTGCCAGGATGGATGAGAATGCGCGTAAGGTATGGGAAGAGGAAGCTTACGGCACTGTTCGCACACTGTACAACTGCACATGCATCTGTATGTGGGTTCCGTTCAATGAGGGATGGGGACAGTTTGATTCAAAGAGGATTGTGGACAATATCATGGAAATCGACCGGAGCCGCACCATCGACCATGCCTCAGGCTGGCATGACCAGGGATTCGGGGATTTCAGAAGCCTTCACGTCTATTTTCACCCGTACAGGTTCAGGAAAGACCCTAAAGGCCGTGCAGTGATTCTCTCAGAGTTCGGCGGATACGGGATGGATACGAACACAACTGCAAAGAAGGCCTTCACATACAAGAGATTCGGAAGCAGAAAAGAGCTTACTGACGCCATTGTAAGGCTGTATGAGAGACAGATTATTCCCGCAAAGAGGAAAGGACTTGCAGCATCCATATACACACAGGTATCTGACGTGGAGCAGGAGGTCAACGGCCTGTTATCTTATGACAGGAGCCTTATAAAGGTTGATGTTGATACAATCTCACAGATGTCGAAGAGACTGATGGAAGACTGATCAGAGGATAACCGAGTTCCTGAGTGTCACAACCATCACCATGAAGCCGCCTATGAAGAACAGAGCTGAACCTACGGTAGAGTAGATCAATGATGATGTGAATACAACTGCCAGGAAGTTCCCCAGAATCATGAGTATTAGACCTACTAGTCTGACAATTCCAGCCTTGGACTGCTCGTTGAACAGTATGATCAGAATGGTGATTAGCGCGATTGATGCGATAATCACAAGAACTGACAGTGGAGCACGCTTGCCCCAGACTCCGTCTATGTCCTGTGTTGAGGGAATGGTTATTGCAAGGAACAGCATTGCTATGGTTCCGAAGGAATTGAACCTGGTGGTGGAGCTATGCTCGTTGTTCTGGTAGAAAAGGGCGTAACCTGCAAGAGAGAAGTAGAGCATGAACTGTGAGAACAGCTGAAGCCTGACGCTTACACGCGGAGGCAGTATGCTCCATCCTGTGAGTCCTGTGAAATATGAGAGGATTCTCAGCTCCGTGATGGCCATGAAAAGCATTGCCATCATCATGAATAAGTTTCCTGGGTTGAAAGCCGATACACTTGTCTTGTAGTAGGAGATTGTGATCAGAAGCAGTATGGACACCCTGACTGTGGCTGCGATGTAAGGATAGCTTTCAGTAGAGTCTTCACTCACAACAATACCATAGACACATATTGTGAGACATATTGCTATGACAAGTATCTGCAGGAGCAGGGTGAGCAGACGCAGCAGTTTGCTGTTCATCAGATGTTATCCCTTGGTGTGATGTAGCAGTCTGCGTTCAGGTTGCAAGCTGTGAAGCTTGTTCCAAGCCCGGCGAGCATCACGTCAAACATAAGAGCCATGCCGTTGATCAGCGGAAGCATTCCGATTATGGCGAACTGAGATCCTGCCACATCTGTGTTGAGAAGACCAAGTGCATAGGTTGTGATGAACACCACCTCATAACCTGCATGAATCGAACAGATGAAGCTTGCCAGAGAGCATGCCATGGCAATTGTCAACGTCTGAAGGGCAGAAGGAACAACTCCGTTTGCGGCATATATCAGTGAGCATGTGCACAAAGATGATACAAGTGCGCTTCCGCCCTTTGTGATGATGCTGTGAAGCGGAAGGGCAGTGGAGACAACACTCTTCTGAATTCCCAGGTTGATTCTGCAGTCCGTGTACAGTGTGCTCTGGCTGAACAGATAATTTACTGAGAAGAATGATGCGACTCCAGACGAAAGAAGCCTTACAATCTGTCTGTAGGGGTTTCTTCTGAATCCTGTCATTATCGAGTAGATGAGAGGAATAATGACAAAGAGCGTGCCGAAACCGATTATGCAGCAGAGAACGACGAATCTCCATGAGAAGAAAACAGTGGAATCCGTCCACAGATGGTTGAACCAGACTCCGGAGATGAAGAATATGCCTATCCAAAGCAGTTGTGAAACTTTTTTGGCAAGACGGAACATCACCTCGCTGATAGAGTTCATGGTGATGTAGGCTGGTCTGATGATTTCTGACGTGGGACGGATTGCATATCCGAACACCAGAGAGATCAGAATTATAGGAAGCAGGCAGTCACTTGATTTGATGAAATTGAAGAATGAGTTGACGGACAACGGATTCGCGGCAGAGAGCCTTGAGACGGTTGAACTTGCAAGAAGAGCGGAAAGCTCAGATGCCTGCTGTACATTGCTCGGTGATGTGGTTGTTGACGGGAAAGCGGCAGGGAAAACCCTGAACAGAAGACTTGCGACAACGGAGAGGACTAAAGTTGTGAACGTTGCCCACAGGATTGTGGAGAGCCAAACGTAACTGTTCTGTCCTTTTTTGCGGGTCAGAGATGCTGTTCCGGATGTCATGGTGAAGAATGCAAGCGGGAACACAATGAAAATTCCTAGCTTTAGCACCACATCAGCCATGAAAGTTATAAATGACAGATAGAAACCACTGTTTTTCAAAGTGAGATCAAATGCCAGTCCCATGGCAGCTGCCGCAAGATATGTCAACCACGTCTTCATAACAGTAAATTATATTTGTATTACACTTCTAATGCAACAGTACTATTGCAACAGATCATCCAATTTATACTGAGCGTTTCCGCATTTTCGCAACCACGAGTCGATTTGACGTCTGTAATCGTCTACCATCTCCGGATCAAGGTTGATACCTGCGGATATCGCATCTGCAAGGTATGTTAGGTACATGCATTCCTGGAAAGACTCTCCCCTGAACCATCTGACTCCCTGATATTCGTTGCGTCCGATCAGGTCAAGGAATGCCTTATCCTGAAGCAGTTCTTCCATTGTGGACTCTCCTCTGGCGATTATGATTGCACAGCGGGAGATGACAGACTCAGAAGATTCAAAGAACCGGGAGAGCTGAAGGTGCTGCACAACCCTGATTGCCTCATCCATTGTCGGATGTGATGAGAGGAAAGGCATTGCAAGGAATCCTGCGGCGAACACCATCACTATGTCTGTGTCCATTATGGCGTTTCCGTTAGAGAACAGCTGGTTGCGGCATACGATGTCCATGCTGCTGAGAATCTCAAGGATAGTCTGCGGCTTCATTATGTGCATGTTCAGGCCTATCTTTGAGAACAGGGAGTCGAATTCCTCCATGTAGGTGTAGCAGGAGCCTAGTGTCTGCATGACATTGCGTCTGTTCATGCTTGTTCCCTTGCCCTGAAGAATGGCCTTCAGGTCCTTGAAGAACTTCTGTCCCTTGACCGGTTCAACAGCCTCGAAGAAAGGCTCAAGATACAGGATCCTTATCTCGTGCTCGAGGTCCTGGATTCCGTGTCCGTTGTACTTGTTGTAGAGTCTCTCATAAACGCCATCGATGTCCTCTACCTCATAAATGTTGGTGAAAACCTTGGTCTCATAGCCGTTTAAGGATATTCTCATTCCTTCGTCAAACAGCTTCTCCGATGGGTATAGATAGGTCTTGCCATTACTGAAGTTCCTATAAACCAAGAAGCGTCTCACACCACGTTTGAGTCTTAGGCTCTGTGCCAGGGAAACGACCTCCATGCGTCTCTCTCCGCCGTCTTTGACGAGCTTCTGGACTGACATGTTGATCCATCCGTCAACCCTCTCATACTGGTTGTTGTAAAGGACCATGGCCATCTGGTTGTCATCACCGTTTGTGTAAGCGTAGACGGATTCAAGCACATTACCGTATCCGTCATATGCGTCGAACAGCTGGAAATACCTGGACTCGGAGAAAAGCCATCTCATTTTCAACAGCGGGAATATCCTTCTGCGGTGCTCCTCAATCAGTCCCTCATTCGGACTCTCGTTCCAGTATGCCCTCTGGTACTCCATACCGTACTTCTCCCTGAAACCCTCAATCTGTCCGTGTCCGAACATCGGAAGACCCGGAAGTGTGGAAAGGAGGGTACAGACTCCGAAGTACTTGTCCCCGTCTCCGAACTGTGCTATTGCAGTCTCCTCGTCAGGGTTGTTCATGAAGTTGACATAACGCTTGAGAATATCAGGGTCATATTCAAGAGTGGCCTTGATCATGTCCCTGTACTTCTTGTTGTCCTGGTTCTTGAGCATGTGCATGAAGGCGCTGTTGTATACTCTGTGCATTCCAAGAGTCCTGACAAAATAGCTCTCCATCATCCAGAATGCCTCTGCAAGAAGCAGGGTGTCAGGAAGCTCTGTCTGGATCCTGTCAACGACCTCACGCCAGAACTCGTTGGGAATCCTGCGGTTGAACTCCTCTGTTGACATTCCGAACGGGGTTCTTCCTGCAATATCTCCGCCGGTTCCGGGTTTTGGATACCAGAGTCTCTGGATGTGCCTCTTTGCAAGGGTCATGGCCGCATCGAATCTTATGACTGGGAAGTTTCTGGCTACAGCCATGATCTGCTGGATCACTGCCTCTCTTGTCTCCGGATTAAGGAAATCCAGCTGTGCTGTGTCATTCCACGGCATTGTCGTTCCGTCGTTTCCATGGAAGATATAGGATGTCTCTCCTGTTCTTCTGTCAATGCGCCTGAAGGTTACGGCGGCATCGGTCCTGTTGTAGTAATGATCCTCGATCCTGATGTCCAGATCCGGATCTTCAGAGAGATTCTCTCCATTGTATGTGTATGACGGGAAGGGTGGATAAGGCTGCTGGATAAAGTAGTTGCTGTGGTATTTCATCCAGTCGCTGTCCAGACCTGTGTGGTTCGGGACCATGTCGCTTGCAAGTCTGATGCCTCTTTCCCAGCAGCGGCCCTTGAGATTGAACAATGCATCCCAGCCACCGATTCTCGGAGCTATCTCGTAGCCTTTGAGTGAATACGCAGATGACTCGGCATCAGGGTTTCCGCAGAGATTCTTTATCTTCTTTGATGCAGGGCTTCTCTCCCAGAGGCCAATAAGCCAAAGTGCCGTGAAACCTGCATCCCTCAGATAATCAAGCTCCTCGTCCGGAATCTGATCGAGCCTGTGGATGTCCCTGTTGTATTTCTTTGAGAGCTGGTCAAGCCAGACCAGTGTGCTCTTTGCCATCATGATGACATTTGGCATCCAGTTGCGGTCCGGGGTGAATGATTCTATGTCGTCATCTCCGAGATTTGAGTAATCAGGAATCTCCATCGGACCGGGGCCACCCTGGAAATGAGGTCTGTCCTCCTCCTGCATGTAGTCACGGCTCTTAAGGAGTAGTGTGGCGAACTCCTCGGGAAGCAGGGACTCCCAGTGCTCCAGGATGTATGCTATCTGTTTTGCCAGTGAGTCCGGATAAAGTCTCGCAGGGAGTGTGAGGAATGAGAACAGGTCGTCATCTGTAGACTCTGAGAATCCTGTGCCTTTGAGGTAACTTCCCATCATTGCGGTAAGAGCCTGTGTTCCCTGCGGGAACTTCAGCTTCTTCTGGTCAAGCATGTCTCCGGTGGCTGCAAGAAGGGCAGGGTTTGCCTGAAGAACCTGATGGACGAAGAACGCACGTGCTGTCTCCACACCATGCAGTTCCTCAGACTCCTCTGTAAGGCGGGTAGGGAACGTCTTGTCATAGAAGGTAAGAACATCCTCGGTGTCCTTGTTTTTCTCCGCAAGAACCGAGATCCTTGAGAACGGATCCGAGTCTGAGCCCCGGAGGAAAACAGAGATCACGGACTGGTATACCATGTGAAGGACAGCGGAGGTATAAATCTTACCTGCAGTTATAGGATGCTCATGGCTGTTGTTGTAGACGAGAGAGACCTCCTGTGCCTGCCGGTACATCATGTCGGCCTTTTCCGAGGTCTCAAACATGGGCTTCTCATATGTCATGAGTTCCCTGCAGATCTCTGAAATCCTTAAATCCCTGTTTTTCATATATGCTCCCTGTTTCAATTGCAGATGTATTCTAACGCAGTTTCAGATGCGTTTTCCAGTATGTCCTGCAGCTGTTTCTCCTCTATTTCGGTAAACCTTCCCAGGACATAGTCCGCAACCTGTATTCTGGCAGGCGGCCGTCCGACTCCTATGCGGAGCCTTCTGAACTGGTCGGTTCCAAGATGCTGCCTCACAGATCTCAGTCCGTTATGACCGCCCATTCCGCCCCCGAGCTGCATGCGGACTTCTCCGAACTCAAGCTCTATGTCGTCGTGGACAACCAGGATTTCTTGTGGTTTGATGTTGAAGAACCTCGATGCCTCCTGGATTGAGAAGCCGCTTTCATTCATGAATGTCTGCGGTTTAAGCAGGACTGAATTCCCGTTTTTAATGAAGAGTCCATGGAACTTGGTCTGCCATTTTCCGTCAAGGCCCAAGCGTTCAGTGACGCGGTCACAGAGAATCCATCCGGCATTATGTCTGGTCTGTCTATACTGGATTCCCGGATTTCCCAGAAAGACAATCAGCTTGGGCATATCTAAATGATAAATCCCAAATGCATTCAAAGCAAGGAAAGTTGACAAGAGATGTCAAGGGTTGGAGAATATCAGCGGAGGGGCTATGGCAGAGGCAAGGGAATTCCAGAGATGCGCGCTGATTATTGGCGTCCTGTCTACTCTAGAGTCACAACATGACAGGCTGATTGCGGTTCTTGAAGATAACTTTGGACCGGTGGACATGCACAGTCAGGTCCTGGATTTTTCCTTCACCGACTATTATGACTCCGAGATGGGTGGGCGTCCCGTCCGTTATCTTCTTTTGTTCCGTAATCTGATTGACCCTTCCGCCCTTGCAGACATCAAGACACTGACCAATGAGCTAGAGAAGCAGTTTTCCCTTGACGGTAACCGCAGGATCAACCTTGACCCGGGCACTCTATCGCTTGCAAACCTTGTTCTTGCCACATGCAAGGACAGGTCCCACAGGATTGCGCTGAAGGACGGCATATACGGTGAGACCACGTTGATTTATCAAGATCATGATTTCCAGCGTCTTCCCTGGACCTATGCGGACTACAGCAGTGGTGAGGTCAGATCCATTTTGCGTTCATTCAGGGCAAGATACCGCGAGCTTTTGAAAACAACATAAAAAACTCAGTTTTTTTCACATAATCCTGAAATATTTTCCGCACTTTTCCCGTATATAAGGGCATGAAGGTAAAATCATTGCTTTATGTCTTGCTGGCACTGTCAGCACTGCTTTTGTTCTCCTGCTCCGTCGTTAGCCCTGACAGAGCCCTGGAAGTCACAATACCGTCACACCCATGGGAGAAGGTAGCAGGCAAGAGCCTGTGGTACACGCTCAAGTGGACATATGGGAACCAGATCAGAAGCACTTATCTCTCTCCTGACCAGAGGACTTTACGTCTTTATGTCCCGCCCGGAGAGACTGTCCTGATTGCCGCTTATCCGCTCGGAGATATGAACCCGTTCGGAGCTGCAGTTACCCCTTTGGATACCAGCTCCAGCATTATCCTGAATCAGAATGACGGAGTAATTGTCGGAGAACTTCTGGACATAGACCGAACAGTGACCTCGCGTCTAAACTATGGCCTGATTTCAAAGGAAGTGCGTGAAAAAACAGATGATTATCGAAATTTAGAGAAAGTTTCATTTCTGCGAGACCTTCAGAACGGGGTGTTGAAAGAGACCTCGATCAAGGTGGTTTCCTTGTTCGGAGTGGATGGTTTTGCACTGCCGAACGGAATCTGGACAAGCGAGTTTTTGCAGGATCCCGGTCTTGTTGTCACAGACGGAATAAGCCCTCCGATCCAGCTTCCCGAGGGTGTCTTCCGATATTTGAACACAGAGATGGACCGAGTTCTTGTGCTGATAGTTGACTCTGCCGGGAATTCATACTCCTACCTGCGGCAGAGTCTGGTGTGAGGTATAGGAAAGTTGTTTGAATTCACACATCGATGTCCTAGAGGCCTTCAAAGCTCAAGGGAAGGGATAGCAGATCAGAATCAACGAGGTTCTGAGGGCTTATATCTTCAACACAAACGGCGGAAGTTTCTGACTAAGAAAAAACACTTTAAAAAAAATTAACAAAAT
>JAFZUN010000015.1 GCA_017618315.1 Spirochaetales bacterium | reverse complement strand
TGACTGCAACGACGTTCTCAGCAGGAACCTTGATTGAAGACAGATCACTGACAATGCTCCAGAGCATTGAATCGGTGATCAGGTCACCGTTGTTGGTCTCCATGTTCCTGTTTCCGGGAGCCTTATCACCGTTGAGCTCAACCTTTGACTCTGCGAACTTGATTCCGTAGACGTCATCGACTCCCTTGATGATCTCCTGAGCTTTGGCAAGGACAACAGGATCCGCCTCGATTGTATCACAGCTGACAAGGAAGTGCTCCTCAATCTCGCCTGTGACATTGTCGATGACAACAACACCGATATTTGCGAAGTTGATACCGGTCTGCTGGATCTCATAGCCTTCGCATTCCGTGAACACGGAGTGTGAGTGACCGTCTAAGAGCAGGTCAATTCCGGTTGTGTTTGCCATGACATCAGTGGATCTGTATCCGATAGACTCATCATCGATTCCGAGGTGTCCGACAACGATGACTGTATCAGCACCCTCTTTTGTGCGGACTGTGTTGACCAGATTCTGTGTAACACTGTAGAGTTCCTCGGTGGCAACCGGGAAGCTGAGACCCTTGATGAGAGCCGGGTTTACCTTTGTCTGTGCCTCGGGAGTGTCAATTCCGATTAAAGCAATCCTTGCACCCTTGGATGTCTCGTAAATGACATACGGAGTGAAAACAAGATTGCCGTTGGCATCGAAGATGTCTCCGCAAATGACTGTGAAATTAGCAGACTTAAGATTCTCGACGAGCTGGGCATAACCATAGTCAAACTCGTGGTTTCCAAGACCGACGATATCATAACCTGTCAGATTCATCATCTCGATAGCAGATGCGCCTTTGGAAAGGCTGACATACGGGGAACCCTGGCTGTAGTCTCCGTTGTCCACGAGTATGACTTCAGCATCCTTTGCGAGATACTGGTCGCGAAGAGCGGCCATCTTTGCATATCCCTCGAGTGAACCGTGGTCATCGTTTGAATGAAGAATGACAGTCTTGCCATAATACTCACCATGCTTGACCTCGCTGATTGACTGTGCGAACACACAAGTGACTGCAATCAGGACAACAAGCATCACTGCAAAAGCTTTCTTGAGATTCATTATATCCTCCTGAAAAAACTGATGTTTATATCATATATCAAAGAGGATTCAAATTGAAGTCTGTTTGACAGGATTCTTACGTTATTACTTCAGGAAAGTGGCATCACCGTAGCTGAAGAAATGATAGCGCTGCTCAACAGCATGACGGTATGCCTCAAGGATGTGCTCACGCCCTGCAAATGCAGACACCAGAACAAGTAACGTCGACTCAGGCGTATGGAAGTTCGTCAGCATCTGATTCACTATCATGAACTCGAAACCCGGCTTGATGAAGAGGTTCGTGGCAGAGGATCCTGCCATCAGAAGGCCTGTCTTTCTGTCCACCGCGCTCTCAAGCGTACGAACGCTTGTAGTGCCTATGGCAACAACCTTCCTTCCCTCTCTCTTTGCGCGGTTCACCTTATCTGCAACATCCTCGGAGACATGGTAGCTCTCCGTGTGCATCACGTGATCCTCCAGGTTCTCAGTCCTGACCGGAAGGAAAGTGCCCATACCCACATGAAGGGTTATGTGCAGTATCTCAACTCCCTTGTTCTCAAGGGCACTTACCATCTCAGAAGTGAAATGTAGTCCTGCAGTGGGACTGGCCATGCTGCCGCATTCGTTGGCGAAGATTGTCTGATAGCGCTTCTCATCGTTGAAGTCGTCCTCTCTCTTTATGTATGGAGGAAGAGGCACATGACCGCACTTCTGGAAGAAGTCCTCATCAACAGGCCTGTCAAAACGCACGACTTTCAAGGATGATCCGGAGTCCTTGTCATCAACATCAGTATCAATGATTGCCTTGCAGTAAAGCTCACCGGACGGAGTGAAGAAATCATAGCCTTTTCCCGGCCGCTGCTTCTTGCTCTTTGAGACCATGGCCTGCCAGCGGTCAGGGCCGACAGCCACGGTAAAGAGGAACTCGACCTTGCCGCCTGTCTCGGAGATGCCGAAGACACGTGCCTTACGTACGCGTGTGTCGTTGACCACAACAACAGAGCCCGGCTCAATCAGAGACGGGAAATCACCCATGTGCAGATCCTGATAATCCCCTGTCACCCGGTCAATCACAAGAAGCCTGTCGTCTCCTCTTTTCTGTGCCGGTGTCTGAGCAATCAGCTCCTGCGGCAGATCAAATGTGAACTCGCTAATCTTCATATCTTTAGTTATCAAAACAGGTCCAGTGTACCCTGTTGGTCTCCCGAGCCACCGAATCCGGGCAGGAAGTTGCTGCCGTTGGTGTTCATCTGAGCCTCCATAAGGTCCTGAAGCCCCAAAAGCTCATAGGCCTTTGCAGTGACCATACGGCCACGCGGGGTGCGCTTGAGATATCCCTTCTGAATCAGATACGGCTCATAGAAGTCCTCAAGAGATTCAATGGCTTCTCCGACGGAGATTGAAAGAGTCTCAGCTCCAACTGGTCCGCCACCGTAGAACTCTATGATTGTTCTCAGGATATTGCGGTCCTGGTCCTCAAGACCATTCAGGTCAATTCCCAGGTTCTTGATGCTGCTGTTAACGACATCCGCAGTGATGACTCCGTTTGACTTGACCTCGGCAAAATCCCTGAAACGCCTCAGGAGCCTGTTTGCAATTCTCGGTGTTCCCCTTGAGCACTTTGCAAGAAGCCTCACGGCATCATCATCGATGGGAACATTGATCAGGGTGGCGCTTCTCTTGATGATCTGGCCAAGCTCCTCCTCATTGTAGAACTCAATGCGGCAGTTGATGCCGAACCTTGTCTGAAGCGGAGAACTGACCATACCGGCCTTTGTGGTGGCGCCGATGAGCGTGAAGTGCGGGATTGGGATTCGCATTGTCCTTGCGCTGGGGCCCTGCCCTATGACCCAGTCAATCTCAAAATCCTCCATGGCAATGTATAGCATCTCCTCCAGAGCCGGCTTGAGACGGTGTATCTCATCTATGAAGAAGACTGAGTTCTCAGTGACATTGGTGAGGATTCCTGCAAGATCCTTGGGCTTGTCCAAGGCAGGTGCGCTTGTCATGCGGATCTCGGAACCCATCTCGTTGGCAACAATCGAGGCCAATGTGGTCTTTCCAAGTCCCGGAGGCCCTATCAGAAACACATGGTCCAGAGCCTCGCCCCTCTCACGGGCGGCAGTGATGAAGACACCAAGGTTCTCCTTGATCTTCTTCTGTCCCTGGAAATCCTTGAGGAACTTGGGTCTGAGGATGTTCTCCTGTGCATCAGCCTCCTGAGCGGAGGTGGACATTATAGATGTGCTCTGCAGAAAATCAACGTCATCCATTTATCACCACCTTGTTCCTGTCAGCTGAGCCCCACAACGGCACTGCGGAAGAGCCACTCCTCAACAGCGCTCTGGCTATGGGAGGCAACATACTGCTCATTGTCCTTGAGAAGCTTTGCTATTGTCTCCAGGACCTTCTTCTTGTCATAGCCCATCTCCACAAGGGCATCGATTATATCCTGATACTTCTTGGAGTTACCTGTTGCAACGTTCTGCGGCTTGGCAGCCTCCTGTGTGAACACAAGAGTGTCACGCAGGGCAAGGATGATCTTCTGCGAGGTCTTGGCGCCAAGTCCGGGAATCTTTGAGAGGAAGTTGACATCGCTCTGATCCAAGGCACTGATGAAGTCCCGCACACGCACGCCGGAGAGGATCTTCATGGCCTGCTTGGGCCCTATTCCGCTGACCTTGATAAGCTCCAGGAAGAGCCTTCTCTCATCCTCATCGGTGAACCCGAAGAGTGTCATGCCGTCCTCACGGTGCTGCAGCCATGCCAGAAGCCTGACGTTGCTGCGCTCTGCGCCCTGGAGGTTGGACAGCTTCTGGGCTGTCTGTGACGAGATGATCAGCTCATACTCAAGGCTTCCCCCAAGAATGATCGCACTCTGTGCGTTGACACAAACCAGCTGACCTATTACCGCATTGATCATCTATTCACCTCATTTCAAAAAACCGAGCTTTCCGGTTGTGGAGCTCGTGTTGCAGAAGCACACGGCAGCAGCCAGCGCATCCGCAGCATGGTCGGGTCTGGGGATCTTGTCCAGCTTGAGAAGAATCCTACACATCTCCTGCACCTGCTTCTTCTCCGCCTTCCCGTAACCTGTTATGGCAATCTTGATCTGCATGGGCGTGAACATGGTCACAGGGACCTCCAGCTTGTACGCGGCATAGCAGATGGCCCCTATTACCTTGGCGACTCCAATTGCCGATACCTCATTCTTGGCAAAGAAGATATCCTCCATGGAGATCTGCTTGACATCGTGCTTCTGCGCGATCTGACTCACGCTCTCGGCTATGACCGCGATACGGTGGTCAAGCCTGTCGTCGGTATCAGTGTTGATCACACCATAACAAACAGGCTGGAACCTCTGCCCTGAAAAATCGACAATGCCCCAGCCTGTGTTCGCGATTCCTGGATCAATACCCAGAACCAGCATATCTGTTACTCTTCGTCGTAATCGTCCGGAAGTTCCAGATTAGTTGCAACGCTCTGCACGTCATCCAGATCCTCAAGACGCTCAACAATGTTCATTACCTTCCTGGCCTTTTCCTTGTCCAGTGCGACGGTCTGGTCAGCGATCCTGCTGACATCAGCGCTGTCCTGCTCAAAACCCGCAGCCTGCATGGCCTCGAGAACTGTTCCGAAATCAGCCGGTGATGTCGTAACCTCAATCACGCCATCCTCATTGGTGACATCTTCCGCACCGTTCTCAAGAGCAGCGTTGAAAATCTCATCCTCAGAGTACTTGGATGCATCATAGGTGATGACACCCTTGGTCTGGAACATGTAGGAGACGCATCCGGTTGAACCGAGTGATCCGCCGAGCTTTGTCAGAGTGCTTCTGACATCGGCGGCCGTTCTATTCTTGTTATCTGTCAGTGTATCAACGATTATGGCGACTCCGCCAGGGGCATAACCCTCATAAACCAGCTCCATGAAGACCGCATTGCCCATCTCACCGGAACCCTTCTTGATGGCTCTCTCGATGTTGTCCTTGGGCATGTTCTCAGCTCTGGCCTTGAGAATGGCTGTTCTGAGAGCTGCGTTCGTATCAGGATCTGCACCGCCCATTCTGGCTGCGACGCTGATCTCCTTGATGAGTTTTGTGAACTTCTGACCGCGCTTCTGGTCAGCAATCCCCTTCTTGTGCTTAATGGTTGCCCATTTGCTGTGACCTGACATATTCACCTCTGTGATTATATAAAAG
>JAFZUN010000128.1 GCA_017618315.1 Spirochaetales bacterium | reverse complement strand
CTCGAAATCCCACTCGCCTGCTGCAAGCTTGTCAGCCCAGTCTGCGCCACCGAATCTTCCGGTGATGAGTGAGAACAGGCAGCTCTGCATGACCCAACCGTCCTGGCAATCCATTGTGATGACCTCGATTCCCTTTGCGTTGAGAACAGGAACCATAGCCTTGAGATCGTCATATGTCTTTGGAATTGACAGACCGTTGTCTCTCAGGACCTTCTCGTTGACGAACATCATTGATGTTGCTGTGAGTCCGTTGGGGAGCTCTCCGAGGTATCCGCCGAGCTGAGGTGCTGTACAGGTGGCTGCATACTTGTCATAGAGACCGTCTCTCCTGAGGAGCGGCTCGAGATCATAAAGCAGATGCTCTGTGTGGAGTGTGCTTGATCTTCCGCTTGGCCATGCATACAGGACATCAGGAAGCTGACCCTGAGCTGCGTAAGCCTCTGTCTTCTGGTGGAACGGCTCGTTGAACAGATCCTCTCTGATGATCTCGATCTCCGGATGGAGCTCTGCGAAGTGATCCCAGACCTGTGCGATCTCGTTTGCGCTGTTAGGCTCTGACATATCAATGTAGTTCAGAACTCTAAGTGTGACCTTGTCACTCTTTGCCTCGGCAGCTGACTGTGCGAAGACCATTGCGCAGACAGCAAGAGCGATCAACATGATGGCAAGAATTTTCTTCATAACGTAATTCTCCCTTTTAGTTTTTTGGTTTGTTCATTCACTGAACAATGACATTGTACACCCTAAGAACAAACCTGTCAAAGGAAATTTGATAAAAATTGTCAAATCAAAAATGACAAAACAAAACCTCCGGCCTAAAGAAGCCGGAGGTCTGTTGAAAACTAAATCAACTAAAAGATCAACCCTTTACAGCACCTGCACTTACACCCTTTGTGATCTCTTTTCTGAAGATGATGTAGAAGATCAGCATCGGGATAAGGCCGATCATCAGGGATGCAAACAGCTTGCCGTAGTCCGTGGAGAGTGAGCCTGCGAAGCTCTGGATTCCGACAGGAAGGCTCTTGTTCTTTGTGCTTGAGGTGAGCATGTTGATCAGCATGAACTCGTTCCATGTTCCGGAAATCTGGAGAATTGCGATTGTCACACCTACGGGGGCAGCCATGGGGGCCATGATGCTTAAGAAGATCCTGCCGTAGTGGGCGCCGTCAAGACGTGCGGACTCAACCAGTGCATTCGGGATGCTCTTCATGAACTCTGTGGCGAGGTATATTCCCATGGGAAGACCTATTCCTATATATGGAATTAGGACTCCCAGTTTGGTGTCATACAGTCCCACTTGGTTGATGACTATGAACAACGGGATCATGATGCTCTGAAGAGTCATGAGGATTCCGACGACATATGAACCATAAATCCACTTTGTGTTGCGGTTGTTGATCTTGGAGAACGCGAAGCCGCTCATGAAGCTCAACGCAAGAATTGCAATGGTGGTGATGGAAGTGTAAATCAGGCTGTTGATGATATAAATCCCGAAATGTCCCCTCTGCCAGGCCTGAACGTAGTTCTGCCAGAACCAGCGCTTGGGAAGTCCCAGACGGTTCATCTGATAATCCTGGGATGTCTTGAAGGAGTTCAGTGCAAGCCAGAGAAGCGGGGCAATGGCAAGAATCGCGAACAGGATGAGCACTATATAGGTTAGAATCATTCCAACCTTTTTCTTTGTTGAATTATCGTCTTTGATGTAGCTCATTCCTTACCTCCGAATTTCCTCTCGACAGCCTTTGTGATGCCGATCAGTACGAAGCTTATGACGCACATGACAATTGAAACGGCATTCGCAAGCGGGTAGTTTGGCGCACCCTTGAAGGCGTGGTCATACATGTAGATTGAAAGGACATAAGTCTGCTTTGCAGGACCTCCGCTTGTCATGACGAAAATCAGGTCAAAGCTCTTCAGGGATCCTGAGATTGCCAGAATGGCACTTGTGACTATGACTCCGGACAGGGCCGGGAAGATGATGTATCTCAGGGCCTGCATCTCGGTGGCGCCGTCGATCTTAGCCGCCTCAATGACGGATGTGTCGATCTTCTGCAGGTTCGCCAGGAAGATGATCAGGTATGTTCCGGTGTACATCCAGAGGATGACAAGCAGAACAGCGATCATCGGGTGCTCGCTGTTTCCGGCCACATATGAGGGATTGAACAGCCTGATGATGTCAGGAAGCACCCCGTTGGGAGCCGTGATGGCCTTCCAAAGACGTCCGATGACGACTGTTGATATGACACAAGGCAGGTAGATGATGG
>JAFZUN010000127.1 GCA_017618315.1 Spirochaetales bacterium | reverse complement strand
TATCACAGCTTTCCAGATGGATATCAAGATTGCAGGAGTCACTCCCGAGATCATGAGCAATGCCCTTCAGCAGGCCAAGGAAGGCCGCTATCACATCCTGGGCATCATGGAAGGCACGCTTGCAGGTCCCAGAGCAGAGGTCAACCAGTACGCTCCGAAGATCCTCACCACCAAGGTCGATGAGGACAAGATCGGCGCAGTCATCGGAACCGGCGGAAAGACAATCAAGGGAATTGCCCAGGCCACAGGTGCCGAGGTCAACATCGATGACGACGGAACAGTCACCATCTACGGCAAGAACACCGCTTGCGCACAGGCAGCCCTTGAGATGGTCAAGGCCATCATCGAGGAGCCTGAGGTAGGTAAGGTCTATCAGGGTACAGTCAAGAGGCTCATGGACTTCGGCGCATTTGTCGAGATCCTGCCTGGCAAGGAAGGCCTCTGCCACATCTCCAAGCTGGCAAGGACCAGAGTTGAGAACGTCTCCGATGTCCTTTCAGTTGGTCAGGTCATTCCTGTCAAGCTGATTGAGATTGACCGCACAGGCGGCCGCCTCAGCCTCTCTTACATTGATGCCATTGATCCGGACGGAGAGACAAAGGCTCCGGAGAGGTGTCCTTCTGACCGCAGGCCCAGAAACAACGACCGCGACAGAAAGCCCTCAAAGCCTTTCAACCGTGAGAAGAGGGATTCAAGACCTCCGAAACATGAAGAGAACTGATGGATAAGTGCATTATTCACGTACAATTAAATGATGGAGCCAGACTTCCTGTCTACAGCTCCAGCCAGGCGGCAGGCGCAGATCTCTGCGCCTGTCTTGGTAATGGCGGAGCAATGACACTCGAGCCCCACAAGTGGGCTCTTGTGCCAACAGGTCTTAGGATTGCCCTTCCTGTAGGCTATGAGGCCCAGGTTCGCCCCAGAAGCGGCCTTGCCGCCAAGGCGGGTATCACTGTCCTGAACACTCCTGGGACGATTGACTCTGATTACAGGGGAGAGGTGAAGGTGATCCTGATCAATCACTCCGATGTCCCGTTTGTCATAAATGACGGTGACAGAATCGCGCAGATGGTGATTGCCAGGCATGAGACCGCTTCCTTTGAGGTTGTCACATCACTGGATGAGACAAAACGTGGAGAGGGAGGCTTCGGCTCCACCGGAGTATAAGGAACCAATCGTGGGATTCTGAAATCATTTTCAGAAAAAGTGCCCTTAAAAATGGGCTTTTTTCTGAAAATTCAGAAAAACAAGCCCGAAAATGGCTTATAATTCTGAAAAATGCTTGACGCAATAATATCAAGAAAGAGATTTTGCTTATAATGAGAAGAAGAGGGAATTACTGGCTGCTGTACAGGTATGTGGGATGCCATATATCTAGCGGTATTCATCTTTTTATTATGTTGTCAGTAGTATAGTTACCTGTTAAACTAAAAGGCAGCTGATTAGTAACCGGAGGTTGACAATGTCAAAACAAATACAGTCAGTTGAACCTAATATTGCAGATTTGGTTAATGGATGGCTTAAAACATATAACTTAGACTATAAGCTTGAGCAGGAATCATTGAACCCTGAAATAGATCAAGCATTGAACGATTATTATTCAAAAAACGGTGGCTCAGGAGGAAATCGTCCTGATGCAAAACTATTAATCCGTGATGAGAACTTGAAATACTATCCTGTTTTGATTGAATACAAGGGGTATAAAGACAAACTGGTTAAAC
>JAFZUN010000126.1 GCA_017618315.1 Spirochaetales bacterium | reverse complement strand
TGCAGGAGGTCCGGAACGTCAGGGGTGGAGACGGGACTCTCTTAAAGCAGATCATTGCTCCGGCTGAGCCAAGTGTCCACCTGAGGCTTCTCTGCACATTCACCATCCCCAAGGGTGGAAGCATCGGACCTCATCCGCACGAGGGTGAGGTGGAGTACTACTACATCCTCTCGGGAGAGGGAATTGTCACAGAGGATGGCGTTGAGTCGGTCGTTAAGCCCGGCGACGTGTCCATCACCGGTTGGGGCAGAGTCCATTCAATCAGAAACGAGAAGGATCAGGACCTTGTCTTCATGGCGATAATCCCGACAGAGAAGTGAATTAAACAGATCATTGAGACGATGGCTTGCGGCAGCGCAGGCCTTTTTTTTTTCAGTACAGGTCAAGTCCCACGTGAAGGCCGATGTACACGGACGGCTGGAATGCCTTGAACACATAGTCTGCGCTATGGTAGCTGTCCTGCTTCACATATTCTGTGATCTCGTCTGCCTTGAAGTAGTAGTTTAAATCCAGCGATGCCACAAGCGTGACTGTGGTGGCATCGAATTTCAATAATCCCTCGGGAATGACGGATGAGCCTATCCTGAGCTGCAGGAATGCGGTTTTAAGCGGATCCAGCATCTTTCTGGAGGTTTTCCCATCGGGGTAGAGGAAGTCAATCTGCCAGCGGGAAAGGCCCGCATCGAGCTCGACAAACGGTGTGAAGGCCCAAAGTGTGGGCAGTAACAAGGCAAAGCCCAGGGCATTGTTGCTGTGGTTTCTCTGGATCCTCTCGTGCGGGTTGTCATCTGACAGAGCCGGGAAGCCTGATGTGTAACGTGATAGATATGTGATGGCACACCAGTTGTTGAGTCTGAATATCACCTGCTGGGTGATGAACTCGAAGTCACTGATCCTTTGGATTCCCAGACTCATGAAGGCGTCTGAGTTCTCCCAGGTGCATTCCCTGAGGGGGCTCAGGACATCAATCATGATTGTGCCGAAGCCTATTGTTCCTCCGAACTCCTTTCTGTGCTGGAAGACCAGTATGCCGAAATCCAGCGTGGTGGTCATGTTCCAGTTCCCGTTCCAGCCTATCCTGTAGCCGGATCTCTTCCAGTTCACGAATGCCCCGATGTTGAACCTAAAACCCTCCCAGTACTGCGGCACCATGTCCACTCCGAAGCGAAGGTGCTTTGCAAGGGTATAGGTGCCCTCTATGAGAAGGTCCGCATACGGTTGCACAGTGGTCTCATCGGTGTAGGGGATATCAGAATACTGCTGACTTCTGATGCTGTTGTAGAATGCCTGAACTCCTGAGAGCCCAAGGTTGCCGTCAATGTCTATTCCCGCGGTAGGCCTGATCCTGAACCTGACCTTGCCGTTGTCATATGGTACAAACGTCCAGGATGCCGCGGTTATCAGCTCGTCATGTCTTGTGTCGCTTGCGCGGTCCGTGAAGGCATTCAGGTATGACAGAAATCCGAATGACCCGTTCTGAATGGAGAAGGAGTAGTTGAAGATGAGATAGTCGTCATCGTTCTTGCTGATCCCCATGGTGAGCTTCTCGTTGCCGCTTCCTATGAGGATCCTGTTGTCAAAGTCGAACTTGAAGGCGGATGCGGACAGGATTGCGACCAGGAGAAGCAGGATTAGGGCGAGAAGGCGTTTTTCCCTCATGACTGAAGGGTACTTGAAGCATTAACTAAATGCAAGAATAAGATTGACGCACTTAGTGCGTTGGGATAATCTTCTTGATGTA
>JAFZUN010000125.1 GCA_017618315.1 Spirochaetales bacterium | reverse complement strand
TCATCATCGTCATCGTAGTTGATTACTCGAGGGGCGTCGTAGAGGTCATCAATCTCCTCGTCATCATCGAAGTCATCGTCATCATCGTCCAAATCGTCATCAAGGTCCTCGTCATCGAGTTCCTCGTCATCAAAATCGTCGTAGTAATCGCCGAAAGGGTTTCGCTTTCTTGGCATGTGTGTCCTCCTTGGTGGTGGATAAATTTAGGATAAAATCACTGCTGTGTGATGTCAATTGAGTTTTTATCGCGTTGAGATTATACTTCAGGTAAGAAAACCATCAATGTAGGAGAGACCATGAAGAGAATTAAGTCAACCTTACTGATTATTGTGCTTGCAATTGTCCTTGTTATTACAAGCTGTTCAACCACAATCGCTATAAAGAGGCTGGTGCCGGCCAAGGTCGATGTCAGCGGATACAAGACAATCGGCGTTAGATCAACAATTGATGAGACTAGTTGGGTGCATCCGATCTTCTGGGGCTCATATGTCCCGCTCATCGGAGTAGATCAGTTCTATATCAATTACCTCTCATTAAGCTCATATCTTGACTTCAATGCTTCAAGCAGGATCACCGATGCCGCAACCAGCATGATCTACAAGGCTATCAACACAGGATACTTCAACATCCTTGATCCTCAGTACACCGATTCACTGGTTACCGTGGGACAGCGTAACGGAAATCTCCAGAAGACATTGATGGACAACAATGTCGATGCAGTGCTGACCACAAGGATCACCAACCTGTACTACGATGAGTACATCTCTCCGGTCAAGGACACCTATCTGTCAAAGGACAAGAACGGAAAACAGTACTACAAGATCAGATTCTACCTGTATCAGAAGTACCAGATGTCTATCTCATACACGCTTTCTGACGTGGAGAACAACAAGATCATAGCAACCGGCACATTCACATCCGATGCAAAGGTCAATAAGACCCTCATAGGACAGACAGTCGATGCCAACGGCACCTTCCAGAGGGAGAGCTACTTCAGCATCACTCCCGCATCAAGGCTTTTCGAGGATCTGATCAAGCAGTTCACCGACAGCTTCAGGAATGAGCTCTCACCGCATTACGAGACCCATTACTTTGACTTCATGCCCAACAAGAACCCAAAGGTCGAGCGCCTTGAGCCGGCATATGACGCACTTGAGGATGAGAACTGGGCAACAGCCCTCAAGCTCTTTGCCGATGAGTACAAGAAGTCACACAATATTGCCGCGGGATACAACGCCGCCATACTCTATTTCACACAGGGTCAGTATGAGCAGTCATATGATCTTGCCATGGAGCTTTACAACAAGTACGGCAATGTTGATGCCCTTGACCTCTATAACGTCCTCAAGAGCATTGAGGCTCAGGAAAATGCCGCGAATGCCCAGATCAACAGCACGGAAAAGTCAGGAGCCTCAACCACTACAGGCGGTGGCGGAGTAGTGGGCATCTGATGCTGTTTGTCATCACGGGCAACGGCAAGGGAAAGACCACAAGCGCACTGGGTATGGTTTGCCGTGCCCGGGGGCAGGGTCTCAGATGTGCCGTGATTCAGTTTCTGAAATCAAATCCCAAGGCTTTGGGAGAATACAGGACATTCTCCGGTCTCGGAATTGACTGGGAGTCCTGGGGGCAGGGTTTTCTGTGGGATCAGAAAGACCTGGCCCCCACTGCCGAGCTCTGCCGCAACGGGTGGGAGAGTTTCAGAACAAAGGCCTCTGGTGGCAACTTTGATCTGATTGTGCTTGATGAGTTCACTTACGTGCTGTCGTTCGGGCTTCTGGACAAGAATGAGGTCTTAGATTTCCTTTCCACGAACAAGGGCAAAGAAGGGTTCCCACATGTAGTCATCACAGGCAGGAACGCGGCAGCTGAGCTGATAGAGATTGCAGATACCGTCAGTGAGATCAACGAGATTAAGCACCATTTCAGGTCTAATGGCGGGAAAACAGTCAAAGGAATTGAGTTCTAAGCCGTTTTGATGTCCTAAAATGGCCTGTTTTTTGAAAAATTTCATTTTTATTCTTCTTTTGTTTAATATAGGCCATTGTTTTTCACAAACGATGGCCTGATTATTATTTTTTCACAAACTTCTTCCATTGTTTCGCATTTTCCTTTAAAATCTTAAGTGTTATGAACCGTTTGGACCTGCATTCCCATCTTCTGTTCGGTGTTGACCATGGAGTCCAGACCAGGGAGCTTTACAGGGCTCTTCTTCTGGAGTACAGGAAACACGGAATAGATACTCTGGTTCTCACACCTCATATCTTTCATCCGACGGTAAAGACAAAGGTGGAGAACATCAGGGAGAATTTCCGGCTTGCATCTGAGGATGCGGCAAAGGTGGGAATCCGCACAATCCTGGGAGCCGAGTTGTATCTGGGCAGCCAGACAGAGGTCAGGACCATTCCGATAGCCGGAAGGTATGCTCTTGTTGAGTTCCCGGTATCGGCCAGACCGATCGGGCTTGACCGTAAGATTCAGCAGCTTCTAGATCAGGATCTGGAGCCGATTATTGCCCACGTGGAGAGATACCCGTGGCTCAGGCCGCAGGGAGAGACGTTTCAGATGCTTAAGGATATGGGTGCCTGGATACAAGTCAATGTGTCAGGCATAGAGAATAAGTCGGCAATGCCGTACATTCAGAGAGATCTGGTTGACATCATAGCTGATGACAACCATGGCGACAGAAGTCTTCCGGGAAAACTCAGGGCGTGCCTTGATGCCTTCCCGCAGATCTGTGCCAGGATGAGTACCCTGAATCTGTGACATTGCATAGCAAAGGAGGCCTATAGTGCTTATTGATATTACAATGGCCAATTTCAGGTCAGTGAGGGATCCGCAGACAGTTTCATTTGCAGCCCTTAAGGACAAGAGAATGGATCAGTCCAAGGTCCAGGTCATCTCTGACAAGCTGAAGATCCTCAGGAGCACAGCTGTCATCGGACCGAACGGTGTCGGAAAGAGCACCGTTGTCAGAGCCCTTGAGGCAGTCAAGGGTGTCATCATCGCCGAGGCAAGTGAGGCGAATCCTCTCAAGAGAGTCCTCGGAGGATCACTGTTCGCATACAATGATGTTAAGAACCAGCCTGCGGAGTTCACAGTCAGATTCCTTCTCAGGGAGTTTGTCTCGGAAGAGGAGCCTGAGGTATTTGCCACCTACACCCTCAAGGCAGATCTGGATCACATCTGGGAAGAGAAACTCTACTACAACTTCGGAACATCCAGAAAGCTCATGTTCGACAGAGTCGCAACAGCTTCACTTGATGACGAGGTCCAGTACAAGGTTCGCTGGGGAAAGCTCTACAGAGGCGACAAGAAGAGAAACGAGAAGGCCGTCGACTGCAGGCACTCTTTCATCAAGAATGCAGCTGACAAGGGCGGTGAGACCTGTTCAGAGGTCTACAAGTGGTTTACAGAGGTCCTGGACATCCTTCCGATGGGTGTCGGATCATCATCAGAGCGTTACATCGCTTCAATGCTCAATGCCCATCCTGCATGGAAGGATCAGCTGATCAACTTCTTCTGGAGCATGGACGTCACTGACATCAGGGACATCAGGGTCGGTTACAACAAGGAAGGAAAGTTCGTCCAGTCCAACGAGGGCGACATGGTCATCTTCTTCCACGCGAACAAGAATGCCACAATGTCCAGCCTTTATGCCAAGGAGAGCCTCTCAATGAAGAGACTTTCACTTCTTGCCCTGGCTTTCTTCGAGGCTTTCACAAAGCCGAAAGTACTGATCATCGATGACTACGGCATGTTCCTGCATCCGGAGGTCCTGATTTATCTGACAAGCGTCTTCACAAACGGCTGCAAGCGCGCCAGCCAGATGGTTGTAGCAGACTGCAACCCGACACTGCTCGAGGATGGCCTTCTCAGAAGAGACAGCATCTATTTTGCAGAGAAGGACAGTCTGGGATCAACAGTCTACTATCCGCTTAGCAACTACAGGATCGGGGCAAACGGAAAGATCCGTGCCATGTATGAGAGCGGTGCATTCGGAGCACTTCCAATCACAAGCGAGTTCCGCTTTGTCAATGAGGAGGCATGATCATGACCAGAAAGAGAACACCGATACTTCCAAGGAAGACAATCCTCATCTCAACTGCCAATGCAGCAATCGCAGCATATTTCTCAAGGGTCAGGAAGGACTGCAGATATGTCAACATGACTGTAGAGTACATTCCCGCAGATTCAGTTGAGAGCTTCATCAAGGCAACAGGAAAGGCACGTATCGCAGGCAAGTTCGCATCAGCCTGGGCAGTTTTCGGACTGAGCGACTTCAATCTCGAGCCGGCTGATCTTGAAGGCCTCAAGGATCTTGCAGAATCAAGAAAGGTCAAACTCGGATGGACAACCCCGAACATCAGCATGTGGCTGTATCTGCATCTGACCAAGCAGGCTCCCAACTTCTTTGTTGAGAATGCCTCTCAGTTTGACCAGCAGATCGCAAAGTATTTCCCGGGTTACAAGCCCACAGCAGAGTTCATGACAGGAGAGGGAAGTGAGATTCACCTCAAGCTGTTCAAGTTCTTTGCCATGGCCGTCAACAATGCCAGCGCTTACAACAAGATCGCCGAGAAGAAGAACGGGGTTCCCGCAACCACTTTCGTCGAGCTGTATGACGACATCAAGGAAATCTGCGGAGACGCTGATCTCTCACATAACAACAAGGTTCTTGCACAGTGAGCAATAACCGCACAGATGGAGTTGCAATATGAATGGTTTTCTGCTGTTCACTTTTACAGCTTCAATTGCGGTCTCCTGTATGGCTCTGGGGCTAGCCATAGCCTCACAGATCCTCCATAAGACAGGCTGGGGTGTACGATACATCGTCTTCCAGTGCTGTCTTATAGGAGTCATGGTGCTGTATCTTGCATCCAAGCTCTCGCTGTTCTTCATGCCGGAGAATCTGTATGTTGTCTTCAACTTCATTTTCCGGACCGCCATGATGGCCAGCATGAGCTTTGTGATAGTGTTTCTCCCGTTCTTCCTGAGCTGGGTGATAGCAAAGCCATGGAGACGGGTGCAGATGCTGAGGTTCACTCCTCTGGCAGTCACATATTTCGGTATTGGGCTTGCCGCCCTTATCGTTAATTCTGAGAGGTTCACGTTCTGGGTATATCTCTCCCAGACATTGATATTCCTCGGAATGTATGTCTACTGCATAGTCACCCTGTGGGTGAACCTGAAGAACATAGAGGATCCGTCGGCAAGAGGAGTCGCATTGTCAATCAACATTGTGAGCCTCTCACTGATTCCGCTCTCAATCCTGTCCCTTTTTGTGGATTGGATTGCAGATTTCAGCTATCCGATATATGTTCTGGCATTCTCCATAATCATCATAGTCTACAACTTCATAAGGTTCGGACTTGATAAGGAGAAGGCGGAGAGTAAACCTGAGCTCAATTACGAGAGTCTGTCACGGTTCAAGATATCCGAGCGTGAGTTCACGGTTGTGCAGCTCATCTGCGAGGGTTATACCAACAAGGAGATTGCACAGGAGCTGTCAATCTCGGTCAACACGGTGAACAACCATGTTGCCAACATCTTCAGCAAGATGGGAGTCCGTTCCCGAATAGACCTGCTGAAGGCTTTG
>JAFZUN010000014.1 GCA_017618315.1 Spirochaetales bacterium | reverse complement strand
CTTGAACAAGAGCTCGACTGACTTTCTGAAGAACACAGGATCAAGCTTATCATGGACTCTGATTGTGAGATTTGTGGCGATGTTCAGCTTGTCAGCTGCGTCAAGGGCAAGATAGCTCAGGTGGCATGTCTTGTCATTGTCATTTTCGTCCGGACCTCCGAGCTGCCAATAGCGGCTGTCCTGAAGGAACATGCATGCAAGATAGAACACTGCCTCATCATCGGTGAGCCTGCCCATCTTGATATCCCTCTCATAGAATGGATTAAAGAGGTCCTCAAGTTGTCCGCCTGCACTGCCGCGGTTGTATGTTCTGGAGAGCATGCTGAACCAGTTACTCCACTGGATGGCCTCTCTGAATGTCTTTGGCGGATTTTCAGCTATGTTTCTGTCAATCTGAGCCATTGTATGCAGGTTCTCTGAAAGCTGTTCGTTTTTTTCCTCGTTGGCACAGGCCTCAATCTCGTCTGCGGCACGGTAGATGAAGGCGATTATGTTCTCAACTACCTCGATCTCGGCGTCATAGAACTCGTGGTGGCTTTCATCATGAAGCTCACGCTGCTCCTGGAGCTTTGCAAGGATTCCGCCCCAGCCGATTTCCATTCCTATCTGCAGGTCGGGAGTGAAGTGGTGGCAGTTGTCAATTCCGGAGATGACCTGATACTTGTCGAATATCGCCTGAAGCTCAGGGTAAGGGTAGTCCGGATTCCATTTCTTTGTCTTTGGTCTCAGGCGCTCAAGGAACAGAAATCCCTTGGCAGAGAAAGCATCAAGGGCATCGACATAAATAGGGTGCTGCTTGAGGATAGAGCAGTAGTTGAAAGTCCAAGCCTTGTAGCCGTAGATTGATCCGTTGGGATGGTTGGGTTGCAGTTTGTAATCGAACTTGTCCTGCACAATCAGACCGTAGTCATCCTCGTCGGCTCCGCCGGCCTTGGCTTTCTCCTCGGTCTGCTCCACCTTCCGCTTTCTGAGAAGCGCAATTCTCTCATCGTATGTGAATGTCCTGTCTGGTGCGAACTCGTTGATGAATCTTATCTCGCTCATTTTTCGTCTCCTCAGCTGATCTTGATCCGTACTCCGGATTCCGAAAGCTCATCCCTGAGCACCGCAAGATCCTTTGCAGAATACGGTCTTGCATCCTCGAACGGGTCATCGGCTGCCATGGCGACACGTTTTGATGATCCGAGCGGATTGAAGTTCAACAGCTCATAGCACTCGATGTTGTTGAGCTTGGAAAGGAACTCGGCTATCTGCTTCAGGTTCGTGATATCGTTTGTGACTCCCGGGATAAGCGGGGTGCGTACAATCATTGGAATTCCGAGAAGTGATGCACGGCCCACGTTGTTGAAGATGATCTGGTTGTCCATGCCTGTGTATCTCTTATGGGTGGGGGAGTCGACATGCTTGATGTCGCACATGATCAGGTCCATCTTCTTCAGCATTCCTTCAATCTTCTGCCATGGCAGGGCCATGTTTGTCTCGCACGCGATCTTTATTTCTTTCTCATGGCAGGCATCGGCCAGCTCGCTGACAAAGGGTGCATAGAGCGTTGACTCTCCTCCTGAGACAGTCACTCCTCCGCCGGAGAGATCATAGTAAAGTTTATCTTGGACGACTTCTGACATGACTTCATCCACGGTGTATGGTCTTGAGGACATCACAAGGGCAGATGCCTGACAGTTGTCGGCAAGCTCCTGAGCATTCTTCAGCTTTTTCCTGTCTATGACATGGCAACCGTTCTCTATGCGGTTTGCTTCAGGTGGATTGCTCAGGCTGAAACATCTGCCGCAGCCTATGCATTTGTTCTGATAGTGCATGAGAACCGGTTTCATGGAGATTGTCTCCGGATTATGGCACCAGGTGCAGTGCATGTTGCATCCCTGGAAGAAGACAGTGGATCTGATTCCCGGTCCGTCATTCAGGGAGAATCTCTGGATATTTGTTATGAGAGCCTGCTTCACGTCAACCTCGTTCGATAATGATTAGGGCATGGTCATCCTATGTCCCTTACCGACAGATTATTATCACCATGGCCAATGGGCAATACAAAAAAACAAAGGATTTGACCGGTGTTTTTTTGATTGTTTTTTAGAACATATGGAGAGTATGTTATGATAAAATAATAGAACATCACTTCTTTGGAGGGGCCATATGCAGATGGACGACAGGACAATTCATATGATAGTCGAGCCCAACTACATCACGCCCTTCTGGTACGCCCGGAGCATAGAGGGCCTTGAGGAGGCGGCCGCAAGGCATAAACAGGATGTGAGAAGGCTTTCCTCAATAGATGAGCTTACTGTTCCGGCAAACGTGATAGTGGTGATAGGAACCACAAAATCCTGGATCAGGGACACTCTGGACAAGGCGAGGGCCAAGAATCTCAGGTCAATCCTGATAGGAACCGTGCCGTCAAAATATGGCGAAGATGTCTCGGGCACCATGTATGGGAGCCATTCCGCCATTGAGGAGATTGTCTATTACTTCTGTTATTATGGGCACAGGCGGATAGCCCTTGTTGACATAAACGCGGCATCCACTAATGACGCCATGAAGGTTGAGAGCTTTCTAAGCACATCCAAGAAACTCGGCTTGAGCACATCATACAACGATGTGTATTTCCGCAACGTGGGAGCCCAGAACGGAGACGAGAAGTTCCTGATGTCCATTCGCTCATATGATGCTGTTGTTTGCTCAAATGATTATTCTGCTGCCTTCATCCTCAAGTATGCCGAGGATCATGGCATCAAGGTGCCTGATGAGCTCTTTGTTGCCGGTCTTGGTGACACAAGTCTGTGCAGGTACACAAATCCGTCACTGACATCAGCAACCAGAAGCTATTATGAGTCAGGCGAGAACGCATATGACCTCTGGCGCACTCTCACCAGAAACCCCAATGTCGAGTCAATTGTCACAACAATGCGCAGCTCTCTCAAGCCTCGCGGAAGCACGGGATTCCTTCCGAGTGTTCCGGTAGAGATCAACTCCACAGCTCTGCATGAGGACAGGGAGGAAATTGATGAGAACACCTTGAGAAAGGGTGCTGACTCACTCAAGTCCTTACAGGAATGCCTCTCTGAATGTGATGCCGTTGACATGTCCATAATCGCGGGTGTGCTGAACAATGTAAGCAACGAACGCCTTGCCGAGGAGCTCTCGATGTCTACCGGAACAATCAACTACAGGCTCAAGAAGCTTTACAAGAATGCCGGTGTCACCACCAAGAACGAGTTCTCTGAGCTTATCCGCAGCTCAATTTCAGTGGAAACACTTCTTAAGGACACCAGACATCTGGACTGACAGGCATCCGTCAAAAAAACTCAGCTAAAAATCCTGTTTTTTTTGTATTGTTGCCGCCAATTGGGCGGTTTTATCCTGTTCTTACAGAAGGAACGGGGCAGTGGGTCAGTCTGTCCCTAAGAACAAAATGGAGGAAAAAATGAAAAAAGTAATTGTTGTACTTCTTGCTTTAATTCTGGCAAGCAGCATGATTTTTGCACAGTCAGCTTCAGAAACAGCTGCAACCGGTGCAAGAACACAGAAGCTTGTTCTCACATTCCCTGAGATCAATGCCGATTCAGACCTTGCATGTAAGTTCCTTGTCAGGTTTGCAGACACAGTCAAGGAAAAGACAAACGGAATGATTGAGATCAACGTTTTCGGAAGCGGACAGCTCGGAACCGAGGCTGAGTGTATCGAGGGTCTGAGACTCGGAACATATGCGTTCTTCAGAATCAATCCGGCAAACCTCAAGAACAGAGGAGTTGATATTCCTGAGTATACAGCTCTTGGACTTCCGTTCCTGCTTCAGAGCATCCAGGGCGGACTTGACTTCCTGTACAGCGAGTCTGGAAGAAAGCTCGGAGACAAGGTCTATGAGGCTTCAAACGGCGAGATCAGATCACTTTACAACTACATCTGCACACCGGCAAGAAACATGTTCACAAAGACACTGTGCACATCTCTTGCTGACTTCAAGAAGCTGAAGATCAGATCCGAAACATCAGACATCAAGATTGACATGATCAACTGCTGGGCAAGCGCAACACCGCTTGCAATGTCAGAGATCTACACATCTCTCTCAACAGGTGTCCTGGATGGCTGTGAGAACACACTCTCAGGACTCAGGAACAACAACTGGTATGAGCAGGTCAAGTATGTCTATGAGACAGAGCACGTAATCGGAACATCCGTCATCCTCGTTTCAGAGAAGGTCTGGCAGCAGCTCTCAGCTGAAGAGCAGAAGATTGTCTCCGAGGCAATGAAGGAAGCCTGCGACTGGTTCCAGGTCGAGACTGAGAAGCAGATCTCAGAGAACAAGGCCTTCCTCACAGAGAAGGGAGTTGTCTTCACACCTTGTACAGACAAGCAGGCATGGATTGATGCATGTGCACCTCTCTATGCCAAGTATGCCGCAGGCGTTCAGGATTTCATCAAGGAGATCCAGAGCTACAAGTAATATCCGTCATTGAACGGGAATCAGAGGGAGCAAAGTGTTTTTTGCTCCCTCTGTCTTAAATCTTTCACATAACAACAAACGGGTTTCAAATGACAGACAAGATTAAGAAAATCCTTTTCAAGATTGCAAACTGGATCTGTCTGGTTGCAATGGTCGTGATAGTTGTTGTGCTTCTGATTGTCGTTATCGGAAGGTACTTCTTCAACTACACGCCATCATGGTCCGAGGAAACCGCACTGTTCATGCTTACATGGGTAGGTCTTTTCAGCGCAAGCATTGCCGAGTACCATGGCTCACATGTACGTGTGCAGTTCATAGACAAGGCGTTTCCTCCCAAGGTCCTCAGGGTGTTCGGCATTATCCGCTGGTTCCTGAAAGTGGCCTTCTTTACTTTGATGATCTTCTATGGCGTAAAGATCTTTGCAACCACAAAGCAAAGGTTCGGAGCCATTAACCTATCATACAGATGGCAGGTGCTTCCCGGCTTGTTTACCGGCATCTTCTGCCTGATTTTCACATTGCTCAACGCCAAGGCCGTGTTCACTGATAAGCACGAGCGTGATGTTGAGAAGGATCTGGAGGAACTGATTAATGGCTAACATGACATTAGGCATCTGGGTCCTTGTGGGATCATTTGTGCTGATGCTCGTCATGGGTGTGGAGATCTCCTATACTCTGGGGCTTTCAGCTGTATTCACTTGTCTGGTGATGAAGATCAACCTTCTGGTTGTCTTCCAGACAATCTTCTACAAAATGGCGAACTACTCGCTTCTGGCAGTCCCTTGCTTCATGCTCATGGGAGAGTTCATGAGTATAGGTACCATGGCGGACAACATAGAGGAGCTGGCCAGAGTGCTTGTCGGATGGATGCCTGGCGGACTTGCCATGGTGAACGTCGTTGACTCGATGTTCTTCGGAGGAGTCTCCGGATCATCGGTTGCCGATGTCTCTTCACTTGGACCGATCATCATCAAGCTGATGACCGACTCGGGCTATGACAAGGACTTCTCCGTAGCACTCACCTGTACATCGGCAATACAGGGAATAATAATACCGCCGAGCCATAACCTGGTCATCTATGCGGTAACTGCCGGAGGTGTGTCTATCTCAGCCCTCTATATGGGCGGATACCTCTCCGGCATTGTCCTGGGACTCTGCCTTGCGGTCTACTGCTTCTATGTCTCAAAGAAGCGCCACTATCCTGTGGACAAGGCTTTCTCATTCAAGAGAATGCTGCATGCACTTTGGATATCGCTCCCGACAATCCTCTGCATGGTCATAGTTGTAGGAGGAGTTCTCCTCGGATGGATGACGGCAACCGAATCCGCCGCAGCCGCATGTATCTTCTGCTTCATCTGGACATTCCTGATTGAGAGAAGGGGGTCATGGAAGGATCTCTACGGGGCATTCACCAGAACAGCAAAGACAATAGGATCAGTCCTTATCCTTGCCGCCTGCGCAACGGCATTCAGCTGGGTTCTGACCTACCTGAGAATACCCCAGATGGTCACGAACGGGCTGTTCTCCATCACTGAGAACAAGATAATCATGCTCATAATCATCAACTTGATCCTTCTGGTGATGGGATGTTTCATGAACATGGTTTCAATTGTCTACATCATGACGCCGATACTTCTGCCGATTGTCCAAA
Organism: Spirochaetales bacterium; assembly: GCA_017618315.1. Classification (GTDB taxonomy): domain Bacteria; phylum Spirochaetota; class Spirochaetia; order Sphaerochaetales; family Sphaerochaetaceae; genus UBA9732. Next base: position 320 of record JAFZUN010000014.1, on the reverse strand, counting down.
GGCTTGGAATGCATCCGGTGCAGTTCGGAATAATGATGATCCTGAACCTCGGAATAGGACTGCTCACGCCGCCTGTCGGCCAGGTCCTGTTTGTCGGATGCTCTGTCGGAGACATATCAATGGAGAAGCTCTCCAAAGCGCTTCTGCCGCAGATGGCATTCATGGTGCTGGCCCTTATACTGGTCACTTTCATACCAGGTATCACAATGTGGCTCCCGCATCTTGCAGGTTATGTTTGATTAATGGAGGAATGAATAAATGAGATTTGGAATGTGCACGGACATAGCCACCGCAACACGTGACCGTGTAGAATATGCTCT
>JAFZUN010000124.1 GCA_017618315.1 Spirochaetales bacterium | reverse complement strand
GACCCACAGCCATCCGGAGACAAGAATCCCGGAGAAGAGGCTGTTTCTGTTCACAGGTCTTTTCGGTGGAGTAGGCGGATGTCTGGGAATGTACCTTCTGAGGCATAAGACAAAGCACTGGTATTTCGCGCTTTTCTTCCCGCTCATGACACTGATCCAGATCGGTGCGCTGGTACTTCTTTATATCTACGTCATCAAGTAAGTCATGAAGCAATACAATGTGACGGGAATGAGCTGCGCAGCTTGCTCTGCCAGAGTGGAGAAGGCTGTCTCAGGTGTCCCGGGTGTAACATCCTGTTCGGTAAGTCTCCTTACAAACTCCATGGGAGTTGAGGGTACTGCGGAGAGCAGCGCCATAATCAAGGCCGTGGAAGATGCAGGCTATGGTGCATCTGAGAAAGGAAAAGATGTCTCTGCAAGCCATGCTGCACAGGAGGCCGTCCTTGAGGATCATGAGACCCCCAAGCTCAGGAAGAGACTCCTGTCTTCCATTGTTTTTCTTCTTGTTCTGATGTACTTCTCCATGGGACACGGCATGTGGAACTGGCCGGTTCCCTCATTCTTTGCAAATAACCATGTGGCAATGGGAATCCTGCAGATGATTCTTGCGGCCATTGTCATGGTGATAAACCAGAGATTCTTCATCAGCGGATTCAAGGGGCTGATTCACAAGGCTCCGAACATGGACACGCTTGTTGCCCTGGGTGCTACCGCCAGTTTCGCCTGGAGCGTCTATGTGCTCTTTGCAATGACAGCAGCCCAGGCCGCCGGTGATGCAATGGCAGTCCATTCATATCTGCACGATCTCTACTTTGAGTCCGCGGCAATGATTCTTACCCTGATCACTGTGGGCAAGATGCTTGAGGCCCGCTCAAAGGGAAAGACCACCGATGCACTGAAAGCTTTGATGAAACTTGCCCCCAAGACAGCTACGGTGGTCAGAAACAATCAGGAAGTCACTGTTCCCATAGATGATGTCCGGAAAGGGGATATCTTTGTGGTGCGTCCCGGTGAGAGCATCCCCGTAGACGGTGTTGTTATTGAGGGTGAGAGCGCCGTGAATGAGGCATCTCTTACAGGAGAGAGCATCCCCGTTGACAAGGCAGCCGGAGATCAGGTCTCTGCCGCCACAATCAACCAGAGCGGATTCATAAGATGTAAGGCAACAAGGGTCGGAGAGGACACGACCCTGTCCCAGATAATTAAGATGGTAAGCGATGCCGCGGCCACCAAGGCCCCGATTGCAAAGATTGCAGACAAGGTCTCCGGGATATTTGTCCCGGCGGTCATCTCAGTCGCATTTGTAACTACGGTCATCTGGCTGATAATCGGAAGGACATTCGGTTTCGCGCTTGCAAGGGGAATATCCGTTCTTGTCATCAGTTGCCCGTGTGCCCTGGGCCTTGCGACACCTGTGGCCATAATGGTCGGAAACGGTGTGGGGGCAAGAAACGGAATCCTCTTCAAAAATGCCGCGTCTCTTGAGGAGACAGGACGGATCGATATCATTGCTCTGGATAAGACCGGTACCATCACAAACGGTGAGCCTGTGGTAACCGATATCCTGCCTTCAGAAAACATAAATGATAAGGATCTTCTTATTCTTGCGGCCTCACTTGAGGCAAAGAGCGAGCATCCGCTTGCCAAGGCCATAATGCTCAAGGCAGGTGAAGCAGACATCAAGCCGCTGGAGGTGAGTTCGTTCAAGGCTCTTCCCGGAAACGGCCTTTCCGCAGTCCTGGATGGAGTTGCCCTGACTGGGGGAAGCCTTTCCTTCATAAGCAGCATGACAACAGTGTCCAAGAGTTTTACTGACAGTGCTGAGGAGCTTGCTTCCGATGGGAAAACTCCGCTTCTGTTCATGAGGGGAGAGAACCTTGTGGGAATAATCGCCGTTGCGGATACCATGAAGGCAGACGGGAAAGAGGCGATTGAGCAGCTTAGTAACATGGGCATCCATACCGTGATGCTCACCGGTGATAACGAGCGTACCGCAAAGGCAATAG
>JAFZUN010000123.1 GCA_017618315.1 Spirochaetales bacterium | reverse complement strand
TGTTCCGACCTCGGAAACATCGTTATTATCAATGGCCTCCTGATCCTCAGGCTCGTCTTCCTGATAATTAGTCACAGCCATTGCAACAATGTAGTCGTCATCAGTCTTCATCTTGAACACATTGACACCAGAAGCGTTCCTTCCCTGAGAGGAGATACCGTTGACATGAGTACGGATTGTCTGTCCTTTTTTGGTGATACAGACAACGTCATTTTCATCGTTAACTCCTTGTACAGAAACAAGATACATGTCATCAGAAAGCCTATAGATCAGCTGTCCCATGGTGCCTCTTCCGTGTGTCTTGAAGAAGTCAAATTCAACCTGTTTTCCCTTTCCGGTGTTGGTCACAAGTATGATGTTTTTATCTGGTTCAACCTTTACAAGGCCCACAATCTCGTCACCTTCTGAGAGATTCATGCCTCTGACACCATGAGTTGCTCTTCCCATGATCCTTACATCATCTACGCTGAAGCGCAGACCTTTACCATTCTTGGACACAATCATGGCCTCATCGCCCTGCTTGACGAACAGACACTTGATCAGTGCATCGCCCTCATCGAGGATTATCGCTTTGATTCCGTTCTTTCTGGCATTTATGAAGTCATTGAGCTTGACCTGCTTCACAACACCGTACTTTGTGGCCATGAGAATGCTCTCTGACTCATCGAAGTCCTTGAAGTCGATTATGGCTGAGATGCTCTCTCCGTCCTCCATCTTTGGAAGAACGGCCTTGATATTCACGCCCTTTCCGACCTTCTGGCCCTCAGGAAGCTCCCAGACCTCAAGACAATAGGCTTTTCCGAGGTTTGTGACAAACAGGATGTGATCATGTGAGAATGCGGAGAACATATGCTCCACAAAGTCCTCATCTCTGAGAGAAGCACCCTTGACGCCTTTTCCTCCGCGACCCTGTGACTTGTACTCGTCTGCAGGAACACGCTTCACGAAGCCCTTGTTCGTGATGACAACAACAACGTCCTCTTTCTTGATAAAGTCCTTGTCAACAAGACCGTCAACCTCATGGAGGTCAATCTGTGTGCGTCTGTCGTCTCCGTATTCCTCACCGACCTGGCGGATCTCTTTCTCGACCTCCCTGAGCATCTTTGTCTCGTTCTCAAGAAGCTCCTTGTAGAAGGCAATCTTAATCTCCAGCTCATTCAGCTCATCGATGATCTGCTGTGTCTCCATGTGACTCAGCCTTCCGAGTCTCATCTGGATGATTGCGTTCGCCTGCTTGTCGGAAAGCCCGAATCTGGCCTGGAGATTTACGGAAGCCTCGTCATTGTTTGCTGCCTTCTTGATGATCTCAATGACCTCATCTATGTTCTCAAGACCTATCTTCAGTCCAAGCAGGATATGCTCGCGCTCCTGTGCCTTGGCAAGGTCAAAGCGGGTTCTTCTGGTTGTGACCTCCTTACGGTGCTCCAGATAGTAATAGAGCATCTGCTTGAGGTTCAGGCACTTCGGACGGCCTTCGACAAGAGCCAGGTTATTGACGTTGAAGTTGGACTGAAGGTCTGTGTTCAGGAACAGGTGGTTGACCGCGATCTCAGGAACTGCATCTTTCTTCAGCTCTATGACAATTCTGATTCCGTCACGTCCGGATTCATCTCTTATTGCGGAGATGTCCCTTAGTACGTCGTCCTTACGAAGGTCATCTATTTTCTTTACCAGTGCGGACTTATTTACCTGATAGGGGATTTCTGTGAACACAATTGACTCGTGTGTCTTGTGATCCTCCATGTGGTAGACTCCGCGCAGGACAATCTTTCCGCGGCCTGTCTCAAAGGCATCCCTGATACCCCTTGTACCGCAGATCTTGCCGTATGTGGGGAAGTCAGGTCCCTTGATGTAGTTCATCAGCTCAAGGACTGTGATGTCCGGATTCTCAATCATGGCGCAGAGTGCATCCGTGATCTCGCGCAGGTTGTGCGGCGGCATGTTGTTGGCCATACCGACGGCGATTCCGCTTGTGCCGTTGGCAAGCAGGAACGGGAAGCTTGCGGGCAGGACCTCGGGCTCCTTGAGGGACTCATCGAAGTTGGGCACGAAGTTGACAGTGTCCTTGTCGATGTCCTGGAGCATGAGCTCACCCATGCGGGCCATCTTGGCCTCGGTGTATCTGTATGCTGCAGGCGGGTCTCCGTCAATTGAACCGAAGTTTCCCTGCGGCTTGATGACCGGATAACGCATGGAGAAGTCCTGTGCAAGTCTCACCAGGGCATCGTAGACTGAAGCGTCTCCGTGCGGATGGAACTTACCGAGAACGTCTCCGACAGTCCTCGCGCACTTCTTGAAGCTGCCTGTGGACTTGATGCCCAGGTCATACATGTCATACAGGATTCTCCTGTGGACAGGCTTCAGACCGTCACGAACATCAGGAAGAGCACGGCTGACTATGACGCTCATTGCATAGTCAAGATAACTTTTCTTCATCTCCTCAGAGAGGTCTGAGACTATTACTCTGTCTTTTCTTTCTTCTTCCATCTCATCACCTCCCGTCATGCGTCAATCTGCGCATATGTCGCGTTCTGCTCGATGAAGATGCGCCTTGGCTCAACTTCCTCTCCCATGAGCATTGAGAACACATGATCTGCTTCGACAGCATCTGAGAGATGCACCTTGCCGATGAATCTTGTCTCCGGATTCATGGTTGTCTCCCAAAGCTGCTCAGGGTTCATCTCACCAAGACCTTTGTAGCGCTGGATCTTGACGTTCTTTGAGTCCGACTCATCCTCGTTGTGTTCCCTGAGGATGGTAGCCTTGTCATCATCATTGAAGGCGTAGAAGTCCTTGCCCTTGATGGTGATCTTATAAAGAGGAGGCAT
>JAFZUN010000122.1 GCA_017618315.1 Spirochaetales bacterium | reverse complement strand
CATACCGGGAACTTGCCCTTGGTCTCCTCAATGATGTAGGCCATGAACCTGTCCAGGGATCCAAGGATTGCCCTGTGGATAACAACAGGGGTCTTCTCGCTGTTGTCGGCATCGATGTACTTGAGGTCGAACTTCATAGGCAGACAGAAGTCCAGCTGGCATGTTGAGAGGGTGTATTCCACGCCGACTGCCGGCTTGACGTTGACATCGAGCTTTGGACCGTAGAACGCTGCTTCTCCGATTTCCTCGGTGTAGTTGATGCCGAGGTCGTTGAGGACTGTCCTGAGGGCAGACTCGGCGGTCTCCCACATCTGGTCGTCCTGATAGTACTTCTCGGTGTCTGCAGGGTCGCGGAGGGACAGGACACAACGGTAGTCGGTGATTCCGAAGTCCTTGTAGGTCTCTCTGATCAGTCCTACGACCTGCTTGACCTCCTGCTCTATCTGATCCGGGGTCACGAAGATGTGTGAGTCGTTCTGGCAGAAATGGCGTCCACGCTCAATGCCCTTGAGGGTTCCGCTGGACTCGAACCTGAAATCATGTGCGATCTCCGCAAGACGAATGGGCAGCTCCTTGTAGCTGTGCGGCTTTGAGGAGTAGATCATCATGTGGTGCGGGCAGTTCATGGGCCTGAGGACAAAGCTCTCACCTTCGACTTCCATCGGCGGGAACATGTTCTTGCGGTAATGTGCCCAGTGGCCGGATGTGACGTAGAGGTTCACGGAGCCCACGCACGGTGTCATGACATGCTGATAGCCCAGCTTGCGCTCCTTCTCCTTGATGTAGTTCTCAAGCTCCTGCCAGACTATGTAGCCGTTTGGGAGGAACATGGGGAGGCCTTTTCCCACAAGGTCATCGGTCATGAAGAGGGACATCTCCTTGCCGATCTTGCGGTGGTCACGTGCCTTGGCTTCCTCGACTTCCTTCTCATACTGCTCAAGCTCGGCCTGACTCTGGAAAGCCACTCCGTTGATTCTGGTGAGCATCTTGTTCTTTGAGTCGTTCTTCCAGTAGGCTCCACCCTGACCCGTGATCTTGAAAGCCTTGAGGGCGTTTGTGTATGTCACATGTGGACCGGTGCACATGTCGATGTAGTCACCCTGCTGGTAAAAGCTGATGATTGCATCTTCCGGAAGGTCACCGATGTGCTCTTCCTTGTACTTGGCCTTTCTCTCATGCATGAGCTTGACGGCCTCGTCCCTTGGTAGGATGAACGGCCTGATCGGGAGATGCTCCTTGGTGATCTTCTTCATCTCGGCTTCTATTGCCAGAAGATCCTCATCGGTGAGTTTCTTGTCTCCGAGATCGACATCATAATAGAAACCTCTCTCTGTGGCTGGTCCGTAAGCGAAATCCGCCTGCGGATAAAGTCTCTGGATGGCCTGGGCCATCAGGTGAGCCGTGGAGTGGCGGATGACATGGTTCATTTCCTCTGCCGGACAGTCGGCAACTGTTCCATCCTTGTAGATTATCTTCATAGGGTATTCTCCTGACAGTATTTTTCTGTTCGCGCACATTATATAGACTTATTATAAAAACATAAAGCCATTTGACAGACTTGACTTAGAATGGGATTACGTATACCACTCAAAACTGATGATCTTATCAGAGAAAGACAAGAATCTGTTCAAATCCGTCCTCATGATAGCACTTCCCATAATGGTGCAGAACGGGTTCACCAATTTCGTGAACCTTCTGGACAACATCATGGTGGGCAGACTTGGCACAGAGCCCATGTCCGGGGTTGCCATAGTCAATGAGATCCTGTTTGTCTACAACCTCTGCATATTCGGAGGTCTTTCCGGAGCCGGAATCTTCACGGCTCAGTATTTCGGAAAACAGGACGATGAGGGTGTGCGCAACACCTTCAGATACAAACTTGTGCTGGGCTTCATCCTCACGGTTGTGGCCTTTGTGGTTTTCTCTGTGTTCGGAGAAACTCTGATAGGTTATTACCTTAATGAGAGCAACGACGGAGGAGATCTTGTTGCCGCGCTCTCATATGGAAAATCATACCTGTCAGTGATGATGATAGGTCTTCCTGGGTTTGTCCTAGTTCAGGCCTATGCGAGCACACTCCGTGAATGCGGTCAGACAGTGGTTCCAATGAAGGCCGGAGTAACAGCTGTCATTGTCAATCTTGTGCTGAATTATGTCCTGATTTACGGAAAACTCGGATTTTCTGCATTGGGAGTTACGGGAGCGGCCATCGCAACGGTCATCTCAAGGTATGTTGAGGCCTCGATTGTCATTATCTGGACCCATAGGCACACAGAGAGCCAGGGTTTTGCCAAGGGTCTTTACAGGACACTCAAGGTTCCCGGATCCCTTGTCTCT
>JAFZUN010000013.1 GCA_017618315.1 Spirochaetales bacterium | reverse complement strand
TGATCATGACCTCAACATCGAAGATGCTGTTTCCGACCGAATATGATCCAATTACACAGACACCTATGATAATCGGAGCAAGAATCTTCTTGGGCACCTTCAGGATTCTCATCAGAATTGGAATGACAAGGATACCTGCAATGACACACATCAGATTTCCGATGTACATTGATGTAGTCATACCCCAGACAAACTCTGCTTCCTGCTCATAAAGCAGCGGACCAGGTTTGAGACCCCATGCCTGAAGTCCTCCGAGAAGGACAGCTGTTGTGGATGATCCTGGAATTCCAAGTGCAAGAAGAGGAACAAAGGCACCTGCTGCGGCTGCGTTGTTTGCGGCCTCTGATGCGGAAACTCCCTCAAGGACTCCTGTTCCCATCTCGTTTCTGTGACGTCCAATCTTCTTTTCCATGATATATGAGAGGAAGGCTCCGGTTGTTCCGCCTGCTCCGGGAAGGAAGCCGACGAACATACCGAGGATTGCACTTCTGATCATGACAGGCAGAAGCTGTAAGAACTGCTTGAAGCTGTAGAAACTGTCCTTGATGCGCAGTTTTCCGGCGTAGTCATGTCCCTGTTTGCTAGGATCCTCAGGCTCAAGCATCTCCATGACCTGACTCAGACCGAACATTCCGATTACAAGCGGTATGAAGTTGATTCCGGCCAGAAGCTTGAATGATCCGAACGTATATCTGAAGTGGTTGGAGCTCTGGTCAATACCGATTGTTGACAAGAGAACTCCAATGCCAGTGGCAATCAGACATGTGATCGGGTCATCACCCAAAAGCCATCCGATGGATGTAAGAGCCATGAATACCAGAGATGCAAGCTCTGCAGGACCGAACTTCAGACCGACTTTGGCGAGTGTCGGGCCCATGGCTGTGAGGAACAGGATTCCGATGAATCCGCCCACGAATGATGAGATGTTGGCGTTGAACAAAGCCTGTCCGGCCTTGCCTTTCCTTGTAAGCGGATAACCGTCAAGGCTTGTCATGACAGCTGAGCTGTCGCCAGGGATGTTAAGAAGAATAGCGCTGTAAGCTCCGCCGAACATGTTTCCATAGTAGATTCCGGCGAGCATGATTATTCCGGTTGTAGGATTCATCTTGTAGGTCATGGGCAACAGGAGTGAGCAACCTGCCACAGCTCCGATTCCCGGCATGGCACCAACAAGGATTCCGATAATGCCTCCGACGAGGCAGGCAATAAGGTTCATCGGGCTGATTGCAGTGACAAAGCCCTGTGCAAGTAGTGCAAAGTTAGACATGTGTCACCTCCTCAAATTCCGAAGATCCCGCGTGGGAACGGAACCTTGAGCCAAAGAACGAACACTGCAAAGAAGAACAGTGTGATGACAGCGGTGACCCAGATGGACTTGAACCACTTGTCATTGTTAACGACCTTCATATAGAAGAAAAGTGAAAGATATGTTCCGATTGCCATTCCCAGGAACTTGATCAGAAGAATAGCCAGAATAGCTGTGAGTGCAGGAAGCATTGGCTTGAGCTTTACAAGCACTTCCTTGAAGGAAACGGCTTTCTTCTCTGCCACAGCCTCACCCTGGAGAGATGTCTTGTAGGCCTTGATGTCCTTTACAAGCTTCACCACGGAGAAAATAAGCACAATTGATCCTAATACTGTAGGAATGAATCCTGTGTCAGCAGAGACACCGGGAACCCACATTCCGTATTCAAATATACCCATGTACATCCACAGGCAGGAAAGCAGTATAAGCAATACTGAAATGATAATCCTAAGCATTGAATACCCCATTTCAAAAATGCCG
>JAFZUN010000121.1 GCA_017618315.1 Spirochaetales bacterium | reverse complement strand
TATCAATTGGTCCGCGTTTCAAGGGAAGCATCAAAGACATATTCAAAGCTAATCCATGTACTGTGCCTGAGACTGACTATGAGGGTACCTGCGAAGAGGAATACCAAGCCATTCTCAAGGCACAATACAAACGCTTCTCTTCAGAACTCAATTGCACAGCCGAAGAGCTTATCAACCGTCAGTATGGGATGCTCAGTGAGAGGGAGGCACCGCACATTGTGCCGTCGACGGGGCTTCTGACAATCACATCATAGCGATGAAGCCCGCTCTCTGCTTTTATGGTGAAAGAGCCTTTCATGTCCAGCTGCCTGACTTCACCGTCCTTGTACCATTGATAGATGAGGTCTTCTGCTCTGACACCTGCGGGGAGGCTGTCATAGCATGCAGTAAGTGTCACAGATCTGCCTTTAACCGGATTCTTTGGTGAATAATCAATATAGAAGCTCATCGGAAATCCGATGTTGTTCTGGATGCTTATCTCCGTGCCGTTTCCGGATGACGGATTTGGTTTATACGTCTCAAGTCTAACATTTCCGGTGGACCTTGTGTTTGAGACTATGCGCACGGCATCGGTGGCGCCTATTCCGATAAAGCCATTCGAATCCAAGACCTTCACATTGAGGATGTGCGACCCTGCAGGTGCATTCATGACCACAGAGGTGCTGCAGTCGGATGTGAATACATCCCGCGTCTTTGTGATCATCTCCCCTTTGGAATCCTCCAGTGTTATGGAGAGCTTCATCATTATCTCCTTGCAGATCCCGCTGTCCCAAGAGAAATCAAGCTGCAGCGTTCCGGTTCCGGACATCTGGTCAAGGACCACCACCGCACTGTTTTCACCCTGGGATATCTCCACGGATCCGGTTCCTGATGCAATCTCGTTGTTCTCCACATTAAGCGCCTTTGCGCTGATCTCCCAGTTCCCGTATGACAGGTTCTGGATGCTTATAGTGTTCTCCGAACTGAGAAATGGTCCGAACGTCGCACCATCGGGTCCGTTTCCGGAGACTGAATACTTTGAGATCTCCATCAGCGTCTGGCTTGGCATTATTGTCCTGGAACCATCGTCTTGCTCTATCCGGATCTCAAGTCTTGTCTGAGTAAGGTCATCATCGGCATCGCAGGACACGGCAAGGATCAAAAAAGCCATCAATGCGGCAAATAATAGGATGGCAAGGATTACTCTTCTTCTGTTTATTCTCATATGAACTCCTTCGGGGCATTTTTACCCCTTTGCAGTCCTATACGAGAAAAGTGCGGAAAATATTTCAGGTTTCCAGAAAAAACTTTGGTTTTTTTGTGTTCCTGGAGAAAATACTCAGCAGATTATGCCCTTGTATTCTCTTCTGATTCTCTCATAGCCCTCGATTGAGCCTACATCAAATCTGTGGCCGGGCATCTCAAATGCATGAACAGGAGTCTGTTTGCAGAGCCATTCGATAAATGAACCCGGGGCATCTGTCTTGCAACCTTCAATGATTCCCTTGGCAAACAGCGGGAGATCTGACTTCTTGTAGATGTAGAACGGAGGAACAGCCCACTCACTCTGTGGCACCTGTGGCTTCTCAACCATGCTCCGGACAAGATCATCGGAATCTATTGTGGCCACGCCGAATTTACATGGTCCCTTGAGACCTGGCACGCGGTAGCGCATGATGCACGTGGTCTGCTTCTTCTCAAAGTATGTGACAAATGAATTGAATGAGAAGTCCATGACATTGTCCCCAGCCAGAACAAGAAGATCGTCTGAGAGATTCAAGGCTGAGATAGCAAACTCAATGTCCTTGACCGCACCAAGCCTGTTGTCATTATCCGTTGATCCGTCATCCAACAGGTCCATGACAAACCCCTGCGAGCGCTTAAGCGCAACCCACTTCTCAAAATGCGGAAGATACTTGTGATTTGAGATCACTACGTAGCGTTCAATCTTGCCGGATGTGGCCAGATCATCCACCATCCAGTCAAGGATTGTCTTTCCGCCTACATCCAACAATGGCTTGGGAAAATCCAGAGTCAGAGGATACATCCGGGTTGCATAGCCTGCGGCAAGAAGAACACAAATCATAGAAACTCCAGGGACAATCATATCCCATTGCAAAGACAAAAGCAAATGACAGAGCAATACAAAACAATCACCACAAAATAACAAAAAAGGCTTCCGAAATCGGAAGCCTAATCAACAAAACCGTAATACTCAGTACAGTTTTCTGAGATTATCTGAGGCATCAAGGGCCATCAGGGTCTTCACAGGATCCTTGACCTTGGACATGAATATCATGGCTGCAATCACATATGGCTTGAATGAAGCCTGCTTGTAAAGCGGGTCAAGATAGCGGTCAAAGACCGAGTTGTCAACCTCACCTTCCTTGCAAGAAAGGCCGCTGATGTCTGCAGGCAGGCAGTGCAGGTACAGTGCCTTACCGTCCTTGGTGAGCTTCATCTTCTCCTCCGAGCATGTCCAGTCCTTGTGCTCTGCGTTCTGAGCAAGAAGCTTCTTCTCAAGGGCAT
>JAFZUN010000120.1 GCA_017618315.1 Spirochaetales bacterium | reverse complement strand
TTGTCACAAATCCAAAAAATAAATGAATGTGCTCTAAAGGCACAAAGCCTTTACCTACTTACCGTCGAGACAAACCTATTCTATTTTCTGAGATTTTTAAAAGAAGGAATCCAGCGGTCAGGGATCCAACGTCTTGGACCGTGACATAGCACAATTTGAAAAAACCGTGTTTCTGGAACCACCTTATCACCCCTAAAATGATTGGTTTGGCTCTAGAATCTCACTCTGCCGATATTTAGGGTATACCGGTGGCGAGACACCTTGGCAAATATAGAACAAAATGCAATTTTTTGTCAAGCATCAACAAGAAAAAGTGTAAATTCTTTTGTGTAGTCTTTTTATCAGGTGTTTAAAATGTCAGATAATCGCTTATGAACGCCTGAAAGCAGTCCCTGATCACCCTCTGTCCCCTGAGGTTCGGATGAATCCCGTCACTGCACAAAAGTGACTCCGGTCTGCTGTATTCCTCAAATGCGGATCTGATGTCCAGAAGAGGAACCTCCCTGTTGCAGGAAATACCTTTCACGGCATCTGAATATGTTTTCTGGAGGTTCTCAAGGCGGCTTACGTCGTTCTGCATCCATCTGAGGATTGATCTGCGGTCCACTCCCCTGGTCCTGCAGATGTGGTTCAGATACATTTCCGGCTGTACCGGAACCAGAGTCGCCACAACGGGAAGCCTTCTCTTCTCTTTAATATAATCTACCACTGTGTTGTAGGTGCTGACAAAGTCATAGTAGTCAGTCCTGGGCTTGTGGATGTTCAACGGACTCTTTGAGACGGCATCCCAGTCAAAGTCACAGTCATTGCCGCCGAAGTCCATGAAGACTATATCAGCGTCAATGCGGCTGAACATTTTCTGGATATATGCCCATGCCTTTGTGATTGTGCAGCCGAACTTGCTGAAGTTCTCGACAGAGAGACCTGCCTGAGAGGCAATCGAGGAGAAGCCGAGCGAATCATTGACAACATATCTTCCGCCCGCATTCTCGACCTGAACACCCTTGAGTATTGAATCTCCGAAAACACTGACCTTACCCATGACTTCCTCCCGCCGTCTTGCGATGGCAATTAAAGGAATACCCCCATCCGGGCTGGAAAGAAATAGCATTTTCTATTCATTTTGCACCTGTGGGAAGGATTAACCAGGGTCTGGATGGCAATAGTGAATCTTCACCAAAGACAAAAAAGTCCGGGATTGAACCCGGACTTTGAATTGTGTACAAGACTGAATTCGCTGCAAGAATGCGGTGAAGCAAGGTGACAGACCTTTCTGGTCGGCGCCGATGCAAGACGCATAAATTGCAGATGAAGTCAGGCTTGTAATCAGAACCTGATGTGGCTGAATGCCTTGTTGGCCTCTGCCATCCTGTGCATGTCTTCCTTCTTCTTGAAGGCTGAACCTGTGTTTGCATAGGCATCAAGCAGCTCGGCTGCGAGCTTCTCGCTCATTGACTTACCGGCACGTCCACGTGCGGCGGCAATGATCCAACGCATGGCAAGAGCCTCACGTCTCGGCTCGCGGATCTCGGTAGGAACCTGATATGTGGCTCCGCCGACTCTCTTTGACTTGACCTCGACAACAGGCTTGACGTTATCAAGGGCCTTTGTGAAGACATCAAGAGCTGGCTCGCCTGTCTTCTCTCCCATGATTGTCATTGCGTCATAGAGAATGCGTGTGCTGACGGACTTCTTGCCATCAAGCATCATGCGGTTGATGAACTTCTCAACGACTGTGCTGTTGTAAACTGAATCCGGAAGGATCTCCCTGACTGGTGCATTTGTTCTTCTTGACATAAAGATACCTCCTCATCAAGCCTTTGGCTTCTTTGTACCGTACTTGGAGCGGCTTCTCTT
>JAFZUN010000119.1 GCA_017618315.1 Spirochaetales bacterium | reverse complement strand
CCTCATCTATCTAATGCAGGGCATGATGAAGGCGGATCACAAGTACTACAAGGCTCACGGCCTGTATGACGACTTCCCTCAGAAACAGAAAGGAACCATCTTCAAGATGAAACTTGTGGGTATGCTGATGAACAATCCCAAACTCATGGCAAAAGCCGGAGATAAGGTAACAGAAGGCATGGTCGGACCGTACAGAAAAGTTGTGGATAACGCTTAATACATATTGTATACTCTTATCGACTATCATTTAGCAAAACAATTGGAGGCATAAATGGCACACACAAAGAGGGTTAGGAAGAATCTGATCATGTACCCGCTTGGAACAGTGGGAAGAGACATGGTCTATTGCCTTTTCGCAAACTTCCTTCTGACATTCGTCCTGATCACCAAGAACCTTACAGCTGCACAGCTTACCGTAATCACAGGAATTATGGTTGCGGCAAGAATCTTTGATGCACTCAATGACCCAATCATGGGAAACATCATTGAGAAGACAAGGACAAGATGGGGAAAATTCAAGCCGTGGCTGCTCATCGGAGGCATCACTTCAAGTGCTGTCGTAATTGCTGCATTCAATAACTCACGCATCAATGGCTGGGGTTTTGTCGTCTACTTCGGAGTCATTTACTTCCTCTACAGTATCACCTACACAATGAATGACATCTCATACTGGGGAATGGTTCCTGCTCTCTCATCCAATGCAGACACCAGAAACCAGTTCACATCCCGTGCCACACTGTTTGCGGGAATCGGCGGGACACTCGCATCAGTTTTGATTCCTATGCTGACCACCGGAGGAATGGCAATCGGAGGAAACGCTGTCACTGCATACGGAACAGTTGCAATAATCATCTGTATCCTCTCGCCTCTCTTCATGATGTTCACACTGTTCGGCGTCCAGGAGAACCGCAGCGACATGGCAAAGCCGGCTCCAAGAATCAGCCTGAAGATGATAGCAAAGACAATCACAGGAAACGACCAGCTGATGTGGATATCCCTCATCTTCCTGCTCCAGCAGATCGGAAACGGTCTTGTTGTCGGAGGACTCGGATCCTTCTACATCTATTTCGAGTTCGGTTATGCGGGAGGCCTCTACTCTCTGTTCACCATGCTCGGAATGTCTGTCACGGCCTTCCTGATGATCTTCTACCCAGCCATCTCAAGAAAACTCCAGAGAAAGCGCCTGATGGGAATCCTCCAGAACGTCGGTATTGTCGGATACCTTGTGATGCTCCTTGCCGGACTTCTCATGCCGGCCACCATGATCAAGTTCTATATCATCACCATCGGCTACATGATGGCAAACTTCGGCCAGTACGGCTTCTACCTTGTCATGATGATCTCAATCATCAACACGGTAGAATACAACGAGCACAAGCATGGAAAGCGTGCTGAGGCAATAATCTCATCACTCAGACCGTTCCTCACCAAGCTCGGAAGCGCAATCTGTGTGGCTCTCACGAGTGCCACATATCTCATCTTCAGGGTCACAGAGATCACAAACGGAATCTCATCAGCCGAGAATGCAGCCGCAATGGATGCCTCCTATGACAAGACCGGTGTGATCAGCGCCCTTCTTGCAAACGTCAAGAAGAGCCAGTCCCTGGGTCTGCTTCTTGCAATGACCATCGTGCCGCTCGCATTCATGCTTGTAGCATTCTTCCTCTACAGGGCAAAGTACAAGCTCGATGAGCCTGAGTATGAGAGAATCTGCAAGGAGCTCGAATACAGAAGGAGTCTGGTTAACGAATGAGCCTGCTCAGACTGGTCCTGAAGACCGCGGTTCCACTCCCGAAGCTGGAGAATTTCTCAAGATACCTCTTCATAGGTCCGCATCCCGATGACATAGAGATCGGAGCCGGTGCCACAGTATCTAAACTGGCCTCAATGGGCAAGGAGATATCTTTTCTCATCTGCCTTGACGGTCGCTATGGACTCGGAAACGCACCGGAGGGAACGACGCCGGAAGAACTGGTCAACATAAGAAAGGAAGAAGCCATTGCCAGCGCCAAGGTCATGGGTGTTGATGATGTCCATTTCCTTGACTTCTGTGACGGTGGCTTCTACGACCTCCAGCAGGTACGCACCGCAATTGCCATCCGCGTCGGAGTATTCAAGCCGGATGTGATATTTGCCGTGGACCCGGATGTCCCAAACGAATGTCATGTGGATCACCTCAATATAGGCAGAGAATGCAAGATAGTTGCAAAGCTTGCTCCGTTCAAGGAGATAATGGAGCGCTACGGCGCACAGACTGCCCCGGTCAAGGCAATTGCCCTTTACATGACGGCAAAGCCCAACAGATATGTAATCACCAAGAAGGAACATCTGGAGAAGCAGATTCAGGCAATGAAGACAAACAAGAGCCAGTTCCCCGAAGGCTGCAAGGATCTTGCCGCAGTGACCACATACCTTAAGCTTCGCTCACTTTTCTTCGGACTCAGAAGGTTCAGGACAAGCGCGGAAGGGTTCAGGGTAATTGACGCATTGCACATGCACTGCTTCCCCGAAGAAGGCTAAGACCCATGCTGATCATTGGAATACTTAACAGATAATGATAGAAAGAAGGTTCAGATGAAGAACGCAATTGAAATCAAAGGACTTACAAAGGACTACAAGGACATCAGGGCTGTTGACAACCTTGACCTTGATATCCGTGAAGGAGAGCTTTTCGCACTTCTGGGTGTTAACGGAGCCGGAAAGACAACCACCATCAAGATGCTATGCTGCATCACGCAACCTACCTCGGGAGACGCACTCCTGAACGGCAAAAGCATAGCCTCAGATGCACCTGATGTGAAGAAAATCATTGCAGTCTCTCCTCAGGAGACCGCTGTTGCTCCGAATCTATCGGTCAAAGAGAACCTGAACCTCATGTGCGGTGTCCACGGATTAGACAAGCAGAGGACTATCCAGCGGACAAAGCAGATGATTGAGGAATTCAAGCTTGACAGGATACAGAACAAGAAGGCATCTAAGCTCTCAGGCGGCTGGCAGAGACGCCTCAGCATTGCCATGGCCCTGATCAGCGAGCCGCAGATACTGTTTCTGGATGAGCCCACCCTGGGTCTGGATGTGATTGCCAGAAGTGAGCTCTGGGACACAATCAGGGAGCTCAAAGGCAAGATGACCATAATCCTCACCACCCACTACATGGAGGAGGCTGAGGAACTCTCAGACAGAATCGGCGTCATGCGAGACGGTCATCTGCTGGCAGTCGGAACGGCAGCTGAGCTGAAAGAGAAAACCGGAGAGGAAAAGTTCGAGAATGCCTTCATCAAGCTCGTCAAGGGAGGTGCGGTATGAGAAAAATGCTCTCTTTTGCAAACAGAACCATGAAGGAGATCCTCCGTGATCCTCTGACCATGGCATTCGGACTGGGTTTCCCGGTGGTGTTGCTTCTGCTGCTTTCCATCATCCAGGCCAACATTCCCGTGGACATGTTCGAACCCTCACACCTGACTCCAGGCATCACTGTGTTCGGTCTCTCATTCATGACGCTGTTCTCGGCCCAGCTGATATCCAAGGACAGGACCAGCTCGCTTCTCACCAGGCTCTACACTACACCGCTGAAGGCAACTGACTTCATCCTGGGCTATCTTCTTCCGGTGATTCCGCTCTGCATTGCACAGGCCGTGATCTGCTACATTCTGGCTCTGATTCTGGGCCTGCAGTTCAGCGTCAACATAATATGGGCAATCCTGATGATTCTTGTACCGTCCTTCTTCTATATCGCCCTTGGTCTTCTCTGCGGAAGCGCCATGACGGAAAAGCAGGTCGGCGGAATCTGCGGAGCACTGCTTACAAACCTCTCGGCGTGGCTTTCGGGAATCTGGTTTGACATCAGCATGCTTGGAAAAGGAATCAAGACATTCGCAAATGCCCTGCCCTTCATCCATGCGGTTGAGCTGGAAAGAGCAATGGTACTTGGTGACATCAAGGCTGCCCTGCCCCATCTCTGGTGGGTTCTGGGTTATGGCATTGCCCTGATGGCCATTGCTGTATTTGTATTCTTGAGACAGATGAAGAAGCAGTAATCACATATGTGATCTCACATACTCCAGACTCTCCACCAGAGCATTCTGCTCCTTGACCTCTATTACCGCAGGACAGTTGTACTTCCTGACCATCTCAAGATACCTGTCCACATCCAGCACCCCTTTGCCCAGTGCTACATGGTTCGATGTCTTTGTAACATCGTGGATGTGGAAATGCCTCAGGCGGTCAGCATGGCTGAGGATGAATGATTCATCATCCTCTGAGGCCTTGTAGTTGTGTCCGATATCAAAGGTCAGTCCGAATACCGGGGACTTGAGCATGAGCTCAATGGCATGCTTGTGGTAGAACCTGTAGCCCGAGGTGTTCTCTATGCAGAAGATGCAGTCCATGTCCTTCATCTTTGTCTCTACAAGTGAGATGAAGTCCCTGACAAAGCCAAGATACTCATCCTCGCAAAGACCATATGCGTAGATCTTCTGGCCGTTGACCGCCGAATATGTGCCGTTAAGAAGGTGCATGTTAATTCTCTTTGCCCCTATATGGCGTGAGAGGTCAATCACAAACCTGACATTGTTCAGAGCTCCCGCACGAAGCTCAGGGGCAAAATCAAACGGGTTTATCTCATCATGGAAATGAACCGTGTAGTCAATCCCGTAACGCTCCTTGATGCGCACAAGCTCATCAGGGTCAATCTTGTCTGACTGGAACCACGGGAAAGCAAGATTCAGCTCATAGAAATCCAGATTGTGCTCCGCACAGAAACGGGCATGCTCCTCAACTGTCCTGAACTCAATCAGGGAAGGCATTCCGAATCTCATCTTGCGGCCTCCTTCTGACAGAATCTTGACCAGACATGAAGAACAGCACACTGAGTCTTGGCATCGGGGATCTTGCCGTCATAAATCATCTGAACCACATCGGCAATGTCAATCATCTCGATGTTTATGCTCTCATCCACATCCAGATCCCTGCTTTCGGAGAATGTCAGGTCCTTGGCAAAGAACAGATGAATCACCTCAGTGGAATAAGCGCAAACAGGATAGAAAGGACAGAGGTACTCGAACCTGCCCGCGCTGATTCCAGTCTCCTCAAAGAGCTCACGCTTTACAGCAGAAAGAAGGTCCTCTCCCTCAAAGTCCAGCTTCCCGGCAGGAATCTCCATCAGGTCAGTGTGGAACGGATAACGGTACTGGCGCTCAATGACAATGCGTCCCTGATCATCCATTGCAACAACAGCCACAGCAACCTTGTGCTTGATGTACTCACGCACATAGGGTTTGCCGTTGGGCAGAATGACGTTGTCCTTGTACAGATGAAGGAGGTTTCCATCATAGATCAGAGAGGAGTCAACTGTCTTCTCCTCAAGATTCATCTTCTTGAATTTGGTTTCCATAAACCTTACCCCATAAAAACAAAGGCTGCTGCGAAAGATTATTCCGCAACAGCCCGATACGGCCAACTGTACAGTATCAGCCCTTTCTTGACTCGAAGACCGCAGCGCCACCAAGGAAGTACTTGGAAAGGCTGAAGAACAGGATGAACATCGGGATTGATGCAAGGAATGCACAAGCCATGAGTGCACCCTCATCCGTCTGCTTCTCCTCTGCGAAGCTTGAGATGTACAGAGGCAGGGTCTTGAGTTTCTCTGCCTGAGCACAGAGCATCGGCCACAACAGGTTATCCCACTGGTTCCTGAAGGACAGGATTCCGAGAGTTGCAATAACAGGTGTTGAGTTTGGAAGAACAATTCTCAGGAAGATATTGAACTCTCCGAGACCGTCGACACGTGATGCATCAAGGAACTCTGTGGGGAATGTGAGCAGATACTGTCTCATCTGGAACACGCCGAATGCACTGATTGCGAACGGAATGATAAGACCGGGCAACGTGTTTATGATATTCAGGTTCTTGGCAACAAGATAAAGGGGAATCATGATTGCTTCGAACGGAATCATCATGGTGCTCATGATGGCCATGAAGACTATGTTTCTGCCCTTGAAATGGAACTTTGCAAGACCATAGCCGCACAGAGCTGAGAAGAAGACTGTTGTCACCGCACAGGTCACTGCGACAATCAGTGAATTGAGCATTGCGGTGAAGAAGATATTGTTGTAGTTGTTTCCTCTTACCGCCTTCACGAAGTTGGTGAAGAATGTCCTT
>JAFZUN010000118.1 GCA_017618315.1 Spirochaetales bacterium | reverse complement strand
AGAGCCTGGGTGAGACTGCCTTATTCGGAGTCTCGACAGCTTCCAGGCCTGCGCCCTTGATGGATGCCCTGACGCTATCTAGCAGGGCGGCAAGGTACGCTCCGCCGTCATCGACGATGAGGACCTTGTGGCCGCCGTACTGAGAAATCAGCTCTCCTACCTGAGAGGGGCTGTTCTTGCCCACGACAAAGCGGGTTGGAATGCAAAAGGAAAAATCCTTCATCAATCCTCCGTCACAGCTTTATGATAACGCGGTATGTGTCAGGCCTGATCGATGTCTCGAATGCCTCAACCGCATCTTCCTTCTCAAACACTGAATGCAGAAGCTTCTTCGGATTGATCAGACCCTTGTTCAGCAGCCTGACCGCAGTATCGAATGACTGGATTGACGGGCTGACCGAACCTGTGATGATCTTCTCGCTGCTGTGAAGCGCGTTCGCGTCAAACGGGATTGGATCTGCAGGGATGACTGATGAGTACATCACCACACGGCCCAGCTTTCCGGCCATGTCAATTGCCTGTGCGGCAACTGCAGGAGGTGTGGTTGTGTCAAACACGACATCAGCGCCCCTGCCCTCTGTCAGCTCCTTGACATAAGCTACGGCATCACAGTCCTTGGGGTTGAATGCAATGTCGCATCCCAGCTCAAGGGCGAGGTTTCTTCTTGTCTCATCAATCTCACTCATGATGACACGTGCTCCGCGGAGCTTGGAGACCATCATGTGAAGCATGCCCATGATTCCGCCGCCGATGACAACAACATCGTCACCGAGCTGGATGTCAGCCTTCTTGACGCTGTTGCACACGCATGCCAGGGGCTCTGAGAATGTGCCATACTCCCATGGAAGGTCATCGTTGAGCTTCCAGAGCTTGTTAGGCGGAACAACCTTGTACTCTGCAAATCCGCCGGGACCGAACATTCCGATATCCTCACTGAGGTTGGCATAGGAGTCAACGCAGAGATTCTCCTCTCCGCGGCGGCAGTAGTAGCAGGTCCCGCATGTGCTGATGACGCTCACGGCCACACGGTCACCGACCTTGTACTCCTTGGTCCTGACCTTGCTGCCCATCTCAACGACATGTCCCACGACCTCATGTCCGCCAAGGAACGGCATCTTGAACTTGCCTGTCACGTACACTCTCTGCTCCCATGTGCAGATGGCTGTGCCGTCAATCTTGACAAGAACCTGATCCGGTCCCGGTACCGGGCGGTCCACCTCCATGATCTCCGGCTTCTTGGCACCGGTGATTGCAACAACCTTCATTTTCTCTGACATTTGTCCTCCTTTAACAAAAGAACCCCGACCGCTATGAAAAACGATCAGGGCTTTCCTCTTGCCGCACTCTTTTGGAATGCGACGCCAGGGTCATACAATCGGTCAAAAAAAACTCTAAAAATCATACCTCTTCAGAATCAGACGGATCCTCTCCGGCCTTTTCCTCAGCGGGTTTCTTCTTTATGTCAAAACGCCAGATCGCGATCAGTGCGGACACAATGCAGAACACATCGTTTCCGATTCCTCCCCATGACCTCTTCACCACGTTGTATGCGATGTAGAGGAAAGGAAGGATCAGGAACATCTTCCTCATGAACGCGAGATTGTCGGAATAGAGCGTCACGGTCAGAAGCAGCGTTGCCGTAATGACCAGAAGACTCAGAGGACCCTCCCAGGCCCATATCCCGCCAGCCAGCGTGAGTGCCAGGAAAAGATACAGCCAGATGCGGCTCTTGCCCCATTTGGTGTCATTCTTTGAGAAAACAAAGGATCTTGCGACATTGACAATGCTCATGACCACCATTGTGGTAGCGCCAAGCGTGCCGTAGTGGACGGCATACAGGGCGTTGGACAGCATCTGAAGCCAGAGCAGCGTCTTACGGTTCTTCTGCTGATAGGAAAGGACCATTGCCAGAAGGGCAAAAACTCCTATTATCTGTCCAGCAGTTTCCACAATATACCTCTGTTTCCCAAGGGACTGTATATAGCACAGTTCCCTTTCTTGGAACTCAAGAAAAGCCTAGCATGGGGGTATTGTGCAGTCAAGTTTTTTTT
>JAFZUN010000117.1 GCA_017618315.1 Spirochaetales bacterium | reverse complement strand
TCTCATCCATCTGGAAGGCTGCTTCCTTGATGATCTTGGCCTTGAGGTTGTTGGTTGCAACAAGGCGTGCGTTTCCGCTGAAGAACGTTCCAGATGAGGCGTAGGCACCGGTGTCAAAGGCACAGCTGTCAGTGTCGCCTGAGACAACGGTGATCTTGTCCATGGGCAGTTTCAGGACCTCTGAGACAATCTTGGCACTGATTGTGTCCAGGCCTGTCCCGATGTCGGCTCCTCCGCTGTTTAGGATCACAGTGCCGTCAGTCTCCAGCTTGGCAATTGCCTCCGAGTGATCCAGCCCGGGAAGGCCTGAACCCTGCATAATCATGGCAAATCCCTTGCCTATCTTCCAATCCGGGTCATCGCTTTTGACCTTTTTGCCCCACTCTATCATCTCGCAGCCCTTGCGCACTGCCTCGTCAAGGCCGCAGGAACCCACAGGAACAACCGCACCCTCACGGCCTTCTCCAAGACCCTTGAGGATCTCCAGCATGTAGCCTTCGTCCACATGGTTCTTCAAGACCATCTCCTTGTAGTCCACGCCAAGCTTGTCGGCAAGCTCGGCCATGGCCATCATCAGGCCGTAGGTTCCCTTGGGGGTTCCGTAGCCCTGATAGGCACCGGCCGGCGGCGTGTTGGTGTAGTAGACCTTCAGGTCATAGCGCATGTTGTCGCACTTGAAAAGCGGAAGTGTCTTGGAGCAGCTGTTCATGGGAACTGTCAGGCAGTGGTTGCCGTAAGGACCTGTGTTTGCGCAGACCTCCATGTAGATTCCCGTGATCTTTCCGTCCTTGTTGCCGCTCATCTTCACATGAACGCGCATGGGGTGGCGCGTGGAGTTTGCAATGAACTCCTCCTCACGGGTGTTGTGGCACAGCACGGGTCTTCCGGTCACAAAGGAAGCATAGCCTGTAAGGTCCTCTATCAGGATATCCTGCTTTGAGCCATAGCCACCGCCCACACGTGTCTTGATGATGTGGATCTTGTTCTCAGGAAGCCCTGTGACCCAGCCCACAATCCTCCTCACATGGTACGGAACCTGTGTTGATGCATGGATGACCAGACGCCCTCCCTCCATCCTGGCAAAACAGATGTGCGTCTCAAGCGGAGTGTGCTGGATCTGGCTTGTCTGGTATGTGGCCTCAACAACAGCATCAGAGGTCCTGAACGCCTCATCCACGTTGCCGATCTCACCCTTGTTGGATGCGGCGATATTCTTATGGATGTCCGCATGAAGCGGGAACTGGTAAATCACCTTTCCCTCCCTGGGGTCACCGGCCTTTTTGTTGTACTCATCAAGATCTGCCGGAGCTCCAGAGCGATATTCCACAATTCCGTTGTGGACAAGCGGGGCTCCCGGGGCCATGGCCTCCTCTACTGTAAAGACAGCGGGAAGAACCTCATAATCAACCTTGATCTTCCTGCAGGCCTCTCTGGCAGCCTCAAGTGTCTCTGCAATCACCGCGGCAACCCTGTCGCCCACGTGGCGCACCTTCATGTTGAAGAGCCGCCTGTCATGGGGGCTTGGCTCCGGGTTTCCCTGACCTGCCTGCATGTAGTGTGTCTCGGGAGTATTGAAGGCTGTGAGAATCTCAACCACGCCCTCAACCTTCCTTGCCTCGGAGTCGTCTATGCTGTTGATGTATGCGCTGGCGTGCGGGCTTCTGAGGACAACCATGTGGCAGGTGTCCGGAGTGACATAGTCCTCTACAAACGCCCTCTCGCCTGTGACAAGCTGCGGTCCGTCTATCTTGGCAGCAGGTTTTCCAATGATGTCCAGCTCCGGCCTGAAGCTCGGGGCGATCTCCGTCTTATACCTGCCGCTTTTCATCTTCTCTCTGGCAAGCTTCACGGCAAGATAGTAATGCTCATAGCCTGCGTCACGGATGAAGATTCCGGATAATGCGTCTTTGATCTCTTCCTTGTTGGGGTTTGGATTGTTCTCCAGAAGCCATGTCAGAAGAAGAGCCGCAGCAGGTGCGTTGTAGGCACTCTGAACCACGCCCGCATCTATCATGGCTTTCTGCACTATGGTCAGATGCTGAGGATTTCCAAGCCCGTCCGGAGTGCGGATCTCACAGCCGTTGACCTCGCCTGCAAGAACCAGGTTTGCGTAGACGGGAGTTCCGTCAACAAGGACTGTGTCGCTTCCGCAGAAACCCTCGCAGTCATCGCTGTCACGCACTGCGAAGTTGCCGTTTAAGAGAAGCATCTCCCTGAGCCTCATGGAAGGGTCTACGTCAAAGCTCCTGCTTTTTCCGTTAATGATGCAGTCAACTCTCATCTCCGGGCCTCCTTCACCTTTTTGGCAAGGTCTGCGATAGTCACCGCAAGGAGATATCTCTTGTACTCGGGACTTCCGTAGATGTCAGCCTTGAAGTCCAGTTCCTTGTTCTGCTCAATCATCTTCAGGATCTCCGCATCGGATAGGTCTCTTTTCTCCAACTCGTCGGCAATGTCATCCAGTCTGGTCAGCGCGGTGTCCTTCGCGGCAACCGCAAGGCGGAGTGCCCTTTCCTTGCACTGGGCCTTTCCAATTGCCACAGTCAGAACGGCATGGCTCTGGACCGTGTTGGAGTATCTCTTACTGAAGACCAGGGCATCTTTGGGAACCGTGACCGACTTGATCAGCATGTCCTTGAAGTTGTCATGATGGTGCAGGTAACAGCAGACGCACCTTGTCTCCGTCTCTCCGTCTTTTCCAAGAAGCTCAAGCTTTGCACCGCAGGCTATAAGTGTGGCGTACAGGTAGGAGTCCGTCCTCCTAAGCGCTATGTTTCCGCCTATCGTGGCCATGTTGCGCTTGGTCCTCGATCCCATGAAACGGCAGGCCTCCTTGAGATAATCAGGAACCAGAGGGCTGTCAATGATGTCCTGAAATGTGCACATAGCTCCGATTTTCACAGCATTGTCAGCATCTGAAATACCATCAAGCTCCACTATTCGTCCAATGCTTATCAGCTTTCGGGCCTGCACCGTGCTTCCGAGCCTGTTTATCTCAGTCCCGCCCGCAAGAAAGGCGCTGTTTCTTGTCTTCTGTTTCAGGGCCTCCTCAAGGCCTTCCGCAATTATCAGATTGTCAACCATGTAGCCTCCTCATCTCAAGAAGCCTCTCGCTGATGGCGTTTGCCTTCTGCGCGAGGGTCTCCTCGTCCACCCCTAAGACGTGGCGGTTCTCCACAACCACCTGTCCGTTGACTATCGTATACTCCGTGGTATGGTCGCATCCGCAGAAAAGAAGAGATGCTATTGGATCACTGTGGCTTCCCGCGTATGCGATGCCTGATACATCAAAGCACGCAAGATCCGCGGCCCACCCTTCTTCAAGCTTTCCGACGTTGCCGAAGTTGAGCATTTTTGCTCCGTTCTCACAGCCCATCTTGAATACATCGCGTGCCGTAAGCGCCTGTGAGCCGTACTTTACGCGTCCCAGCAAAAGCGCGTTACGCATCTCCGCAAGCATGTCCGAGCTGTCGTTGGAGGCGCTTCCGTCAACCGCAATTCCAATGTTGATCCCCAGATCCAGCATCTCGCGGGTGCGGCAGATTCCGCTTCCCAGCCTCATGTTGGAAGACGGGCAGTGGGCTATGTGGCTCTTTGTCCTTGCAAGGGTCTTGAGCTCATCGTCGTTGAACCAGATGCCGTGGGCGTAGAAGACATCCTCTCCTATCATCTCACATTCCTGCATGAGTTCCAGAGGCCTTATGCCGTACATGGCTCTGCACTGGTCCTCCTCGTCAATCGTCTCGCAGAGGTGCGTGTGGATCCTCACCCCGTACTTGCGTGCAAGGCGGGCACTCTCAATCATGCACTTCTTTGTGACACTGAAAGGAGAGCACGGTGCAAGCACGATCTTGTGCATTGCCATGGGATCCGAATCATGGAAGAGCTTGATTACCCTCTCTGAGTCCTCAAGTATCTTCTCCTCTGTCTGAACGACTGAATCAGGCGGAAGTCCTCCGTCCTTCTTTGAGAGGCTCATGCTTCCGCGTGTGGGAGAGAATCTCATTCCAAGCCTGTCGGCCGCCTTGAACTGGGCCGCGTTGAAGTCCTGTCCCTCGCAATGGCGTGGAAACAGGTAGTGATGATCTGTGGTGCAGGTGCAGCCTGTCTTCAGGAGCTCTGTCATGGCAAGAAGGCTTGACCAGTAGACAGCCTCCTCGTCTATGTACTTCCAGACCTCGTAGAGGTACACCAGCCAGTCAAAGAGCTTTGCGTCCTGCACCTCAGGAAGATTTCTGGTCAGAGTCTGGTAGAAATGGTGGTGCGTGTTGACAAAGCCCGGCACAACAGCCAGCCTGCTGGCGTCAATTACCCTTGCGTTCTCCGGGGCCTGAAGGTTCTTTCCAACCTTCTTGACCCTGTTTC
>JAFZUN010000116.1 GCA_017618315.1 Spirochaetales bacterium | reverse complement strand
TCCTGGCTGATAATCCCGCGCTTTGTAAAGGACAAGACACAGATTCCTGTGATGATCCAGGGTATCTACAAATCAAACTATGCGATTTTAGGTATTCCCATTGCACAGAGCATTTGCGGTGCGGACAACATAGGAATTGTCTCTGTCATAGCCGTGATTCTGGTTCCTCTGAACAACTGCATTTCTGCATTCATATTCGAGAAGTACACAGGAAATGCCACAAGCATCCCGAAGCTGATTCTGAACATCGTAAAGAATCCGCTGGTGGTGGGCAGCCTTGTTGGACTTCTGCTCAACATCACCGGAGTGAAGATTCCGTCATGGATCATGACAGGCATTGTCGCAAAACTTGGTGCCCTTGCCACACCGCTTTCAATGATAGCTCTGGGCGCCTCGTTTGAGTTCAGTCAGATCCACAAGTACAAGACAATGCTCACATGGGCTGTCATCGCAAAACTCCTGATTGTCCCAGGTGTGATCATCCCGACAGCAATTCTGCTCGGAATCCGCAGCGTCGCACTTGTGGGAGTGATGATCTATGCCGCAGCTCCGAACGCAGTGAACTCATACAGCACAGCTGTGGCAATGGGAGGAGATGCTGATCTTGCAAATGAGATTGTCGTCTTGACATCCCTTCTCAGCATGTTCACCATGTTCGGCTGGTTCGTGCTGATCGGCCTGACAGTCGGTTTTTAATTCATTTTCTCCTTAAGGATCTCAAAGGCAGTCTTCCAACCGGTGCACATCTCCTCCGGTTTGAAATAGATTGCAATCTCCCTTTCCGCACTCTCAGGGCCGTCTGAACCGTGTATGACGTTGAAGCTCATCTCCGGAGAGAAATCACCCCTGATTGTTCCCACCTCAGCATTGGCAGGATTGGTCTTACCCATTATCTGCCTCATTCCGAGGATAGCGTTGTCACCCTCAATGACCATGGCGACAATCGGTGTGCTTGTTATGAATTTCACAAGGTTGGGATAAAAAGGCTTTCCGTAATGCTCAGCATAGTGGGCGGCAGCCTGCTTCTCTGAAACCTCAAGCATCTTCAGGGCAATGATCTTATAACCCTTTTCCTCTATCCTGCTGATGATTTTCCCGATAAGGCCTCTCTGAACCGCATCCGGTTTAATGGCGATGAAAGTTCTCTCTGTCATATGATTCTCCTAATACTGATGAATGAATCTTATAACGAAATCACCGTTTCACGTAAAGCCCACCACTTCCTGTCCATGTCTTTTTTTTAGTATAATATAGTCATGAGAAACGCCCTGTTCATGTTCAACCCACATGCCGGAAAAGGCAAGATCAACGCAAAGCTCTCCATCATAACAGACATTCTTACAAAGGAGGGTTTTCTTGTCACCGTGTATCCCACCCAGGGCAAGGATGACGCAAAGGAGAAGATTCTCCAGTGGGGTTCATCCTATGACAGGATCATAGTCGCAGGTGGAGACGGCATGCTTCATGAGGCAATCAACGGTGTGATGAAACTTGACGGCAAGTTCGACCTCGCTTACATTCCGTCAGGTACAGTCAATGACTTTGCAAACTCCACAAAAATCCCCAAGACCGTTGAGGCTGCGACAAAGATTGCCGCAAGTGAGAGCAGACAGACAATCGATGTCGGCAGATT
>JAFZUN010000115.1 GCA_017618315.1 Spirochaetales bacterium | reverse complement strand
TACGGGTTTCTCCACTGACCCTCATTTTCAGCTGGGGCTTGAACTTCTGACCATGATTGAGAATCAGGGCTTTGATTATGTCGAGTTTCCGCTGATGAACTTCAGCGGCATGGCAGAGGATGAGTTCTCAACGGTCCTGAGGAAAGTGAAGGAACATGGCCTTGAGAGCCCTGTGGCATGCAATTTCTTTCCGGGAAGTGTGAGACTTGTCGGAAAAGACCTGGATAAGGATCACATTGCATCTTATCTTGATGAGATCCTGCCTAAACTGGACAGGCTTGGAATAAAGAAGATCATCCTGGGTAGCGGACCTGCACGCGCGTTCGGACCTGATCAGACACGTAATGAGGCGTTTGAACAGTTTTCAGATGTTTTGAGGTCAGTTATTCTTCCAAGGACAAAGAAATTCGGGATGGTGGTGTGCATCGAACCGTTTGAAAAAACATACTGCAACCTGATAATCTCTGCCCTTGAAGGCCTGGAGCTTGTGAAGGCCATCAATGATGAAGGCCTGGAGCTGATGGTGGATCTTTATCACATGCTCAGTAACGGAGAGCCCTTGGAGTCTCTTGATCAGTGCTTTGATCACATAAGGCATGTACACATAGCAGGTCCGGACAGAAGGGTGCCGGAGGACAGTGATACTTATATCTTCAAGGCATTGGAGATCCTTAAGGCTCACGGTTATGACGGGACCGTCTCCTTTGAGACTGAGCTTCCAAAGAGCCAGGAGCATCTGAGACACATTTTCGCTCGCACAAGAGAGAGCATCGGAGGTTGATAATGGCGGCAAAGGGATTCGGTATAGTAGGACTCGGAATGATATCGGAGTTTCATGCAAGCGCAATCGAGCACATGGACAACGCAAGACTTGTGGCAGGCTTTGATCCTGTTCCCGGCAGAGCCGAGGCATTTGGCAAGAAGCATGGATGCAGGGGCTACGACAAGCTTGAGGACTTTCTGAAGGATCCCGAGCTGGAGATTGTCACAATTGCCACGCCGTCAGGCCTCCATATGGACGGAGCCATTGCCGCCGCCAATGCGGGCAAGCATGTGATTGTTGAGAAGCCCCTTGATGTAACACCTGAGAAGTGCAAGGCGATTGTGGATGCCTGCAAGAAGAACAATGTCATGCTCTCTGGAGTGTTCCCGTCCAGATATCATGAGGTCTCAAAGATCATAAAGGATGCTGTGGACAAGGGCCGTTTCGGTAAGATTGCGTTCGCCGATGCCCAGATCAAGTGGTACAGGACTCAGGCCTACTACGACAGCGGCGCATGGAGAGGAACCTGGAAGATGGACGGAGGCGGATGTCTGATGAATCAGGGAATACACGCCGTTGATCTTCTTCAGTGGTTCATGGGCCCGGTGGAGGAGGTCAGTGCCTTCATCAACACTGTAGGTCACGAGAGAATAGAGGTTGAGGACACTGCCGCAGTTACGCTTAAATTCGCAAACGGCGCGGTGGGTACCATTGAGGGCACCACATGTGCATATCCCGGATTCCTGAAGAGAATAGAGATCATGGGAATGAACGGAACCGCAGTCATGGAGGAGGAGAGCCTGATCAAGTGGGATTTTGCCGATGAGACTGAAGAGGACAAGAGAATCCGTGAGAAATACTGCAACAGCACCAAGACAGGTGGCGGTGTGGCAGATCCTGCTGCAATAGGGTTCCACGGACATCAGTGGCTCTTCGAGGCATTCCTCAAAGCCCTACAGAACGGTACAGAGCCGGAGGTCAGCGGTGAAAGCGCAAGCAAGGCCGTAGAGATCATCTGCGCAGCCTATGAGAGCGCAAGAGTAGGGCACCCGGTGAAACTTTGAACAGGAGAAGCCCGAACTCTACAATCAAGATAGCAGCCCTGATGGGCTTCTATCTCTCTTATTTCCTGAGCTATTTCATCAAGCTCTCGCCCTCAATAATAATGCCGGTCCTGCAGGCACGGTACAACTTCACATCAGGTCAGACCGGTTTCATCTCAAGCATGTACTTCCTGCCCTATGCGACAATGCAGCTGTTCGTGGGACCGCTCTGCAAAAAGTTCGGAGCAGGACCGCTTACAGGAGCTGGGCTGGTCATAGGTGCCGCAGGTCTTCTGATCTTCTCTAACGGCACCACAATTGCGGCTCTGGCACTGGGACGTTTCCTGCTGGGGCTTGGAACAAGTCCCGTGTTCATAGCCATGATTTACTTCATGCGGGATTCCTTTGAAGGGGACCGCTATGCCCGCTATTATGGCTTCGGGATCTTTGTAAGCTCAATAGGAAGCATAGTGGCGGCAGCTCCCCTGAAAGCACTTCTGGAAGTTGTATCCACAGAAAGCCTGTTCATTGTCATTGCAGTCCTGACATTTGTCCTGGGTGCATTCATGATCATCATTGACTGCAAAAGAAAGAGCTTCCAGGAGGAGAATTCAAATCTTTTTACCTCAATTGGCGGAAACCTAAGAATCACATTCACATCGCGCATGCTGCTAGCCGGCCTGATGCTTTGGCTTATTGAGGCTCCCAGCCTTGTCTGCTATCAGGGTCTCTGGTGCACCAAGTGGACTGCAACAGCTTTCCCGATGCATGAGAGCCTCTCAGGACTGAGCGGGATTGCGATAAGCATCGGAACCATAATAGCAAGCACAATCGGAGAGAACTGGGTCAGTGCCTACAAGAGAAAGACAGGCAGGACTCTGGGGCAGACAATCATCAGAATCTGCATTCTTCATGTTGTTGCCACAATGCTTCTGAGCCTGTCAAAGCAAGCGGACAATATTCCGATGTTCTTCTTCTCGATGATCTGCGATGTGTTCTTCGGTTTCACGACAGGCTCGATAATCGTCCAGGGAGGTGTGTACGTCAAGGAGCACACCACGGCAAAGGACAACGCCTCAGTGATGGGAGTCTACAATTTCATCGGATGCCTGTCGCAGCAGCTCAGCCAGTGGCTTACCGGTGTTGAGATAGATCTTCTTGTAGTGTCTCTTGGCCTGAACATGGCATTCTGCATGACATTCAGCACAATGGCAATACTATTCTGCATCCTGACTGTGATGGCACGGACACTGATGAGAAATAAGCAGTGAGAGTTCTGATTGTCCTAATTGGATAAAAACAACTCAGTACTTGTTGTGGACTTTCTCCGCAAAGCACATGATGTCCTTGACCTCAATTACCTGACCGTCGTCAAGGATGGCCTTTCCGGACATCCGGCCAAAGACCTGATGCTGGTCAGAGACAATGATCTTGAAGTCAAGGCATGCGGCCCTGTCCAGCACGGGCACGAAGTCCATCTCGAACCTGCCGTCTGATGATGTGAACTTCCATGGCTTTGTGTAGCTGTCTGGCGGGATATGGAATGTCACATCATCGAACTTGTGCGCCTTTCCGTTGTAGAAGATCACGTTTTCAGAGGCGGCCATTGTGTTGCCGAACCCGTAGCCTATGTTGAAGCCGAAGCTGTTTCCGTCCACATCGGCATTTCCGGATCCCCAGAACCAGGTGTTGTCATAGGTCCAGACCCCGCGGCCCCAGTCCAGAGTCCCGAAATCGGTCTTGGGATTGAACTCATAGCGCTTGTCGTCGAACTCCATCCAGCCGCTGGCCCTCATGCAGTTGATTTTCTGGTTATAGTAAAAGTGTCCTTTCTTGTCCCATGGGGTGGCAATGACCATGGTCTCCATGTCGGGTTGCTGTAGGGTGATGTCACACTTAAACGGCTTTCCGTCCATGAAATTGTCAAAGCTGCACTTGATGGTTCTTTTGCCCTCCAGAGCGTCAAAGCGCATCTGAAGACGTTTGTCCTCATATACTGTGGAGCCAGCAGAAGAGTCTGAGGGGAGATTCAGCTTCCCCAAGGGGAAAGGCTTGAGGACAGTCTCCGTGTGCTCCCAAGGCTTTTCCCCGAATGTCAGAAGCGACACGGACTGTAGACCGATATATCCGTCATCGGAGATTGTGAACGCGCCTGCGAAGGAGTCGCTCAGAACCAGATAATAATCCCATTCCTTGATCCTCCACTTCGGGGCCTTGATCATATTCCTGTCATACTGCTGGACCATCTTCCTGGACCAGCCCGGCTCACGCAGATTTCCGTGCTCATCTAGCAGGAGATGCCTTTCTGTTACCTCATGATTTCTGCTCATGTCTTGATTATCACCCATAAAACGTGTTTTGGGGAGAAAAAAAGGCCACAACATGAGTTGCGGCCATTAAGTGTACCTTACGGCGGTCATCAGTACTTGAATGTGACTCCGACAGCTGCGCTGAACTTGAAGGAGGCTGATGCGCCGAATGTCGTCAGGCTATTGGTTACAGTCGCGACAGACTTGT
>JAFZUN010000012.1 GCA_017618315.1 Spirochaetales bacterium | reverse complement strand
TTGATGTACTTTGACAGGAAGCGCAGTCCGTTGTCAGAGCGCAGGACCTCGAAGTCGGAACCCTCGAACTTGTCCACATTGCGTCCGCTCTGGAAACCGAAACGCTCGAACACGGAGAACGGAGCCTCCACCGACAGGCAGTTGAGGTTCATCACTCCGCTCTGCTGCACCACATGGTGGGTGTAGTTCTGCTTGTTGATGCACACAGCAATCCTGTTGGGTGAGTTTGTGACCTGCGAGACGGTGTTGACTATCATGCCGTTGTCACGTCTTCCGTCGTTGGTTGTAATGACTTAAAGTCCGTAGCCAATCTTAAACAATGCGCTCATGTCGTTCTTGTTGACTGTCTTCTCCTGGCGTGCCATGTAGTCCTTGCATAGCTCGGAGGCAAGAGCTTCAATCTGCGCCTTGCTCTCGTCGTTGAGAGCGCTCTTGATGCGGACCGTGGTCTGCGCGAATGTGATGTTCTTTGAATTGGCAAGAAGTCCGGTCATGACCTTGGCAGCCTGAGGGGCCCATGAGCCGTTCTCGATTATTGCGACTGTCCTGTTCTGGTAGTTACGCTCTGTCAAATGCTCAATGAACGTGCGCATGAACGGGAAGACATCTGCGTTGTATGTAGTTGAGGCAAGGACCAGCCTGCCATAGCGGAATGTATCCTCAACAGCTTCTGCCATGTCATCACGGGCAAGGTCTGTGACAACAACCTTGGGGCATCCGTCTGCCTTGAGTTTCTGTTCAAGAAGCTCAACAGCCTTCTTGGTGTTACCGTAAACTGATGTGTAGGCTATCATCACGCCCTCGCTCTCCACACCGTAGGATGACCAGTTGTTGTAGAGGTTGAGATAGTATCCGAGGTTCTCTGAGAGCACAGGTCCGTGCAGCGGGCAGATGATGGAGATATCAAGGCCGGCGGCTTTCTTCAAAACGTTCTGGACTTGAGCTCCGTACTTTCCAACAATACCGAAATAATAGCGCCTTGCCTCACATGCCCAGTCCTCATCGGCATCCAGCGCGCCGAACTTACCGAATCCGTCGGCAGAGAACAGGACCTTGTCCGTGCTGTCATAAGTCATCACGACTTCCGGCCAGTGCACCATGGGGGCTGTGACGAAATTCAGTGTGTGCTTTCCGAGCTCAAGGGTGCTTCCCTCGCCCACCTCGATGCGGCATGAGGCATAGTCATCTCCCAGGAAGTTCTTCATCATGGGGAAGGCTTTGGACGATGCCACGATTGTGGTGCCGGGATAGTTCTTCATGAAATTGGCGATGTTGGCCGAATGGTCCGGCTCCATATGCTGAACCACGAGATAATCGGGCTTACGGCTTCCCAGAGCCTTCTGGAGGTTGTCCAGCCACTGGTGCGTGAAACGTCTGTCCACGGTGTCCATCACGGCCACTTTCTTGTCCATTATGACGTATGAGTTATAGGCCATGCCGTTGGGAACAACATACTGTCCCTCGAAAAGATCGATTTCGTGGTCGTTTACTCCGACGTAGATGATGTCGTCTGTGATTCTCATGAAGCTCTCCTGAAATTGTTTTTGTTGTGCTTTATGATTGTAACATATTTTCTGTGCAGGGGGATATCAGGTTTTCATCATGACGTTCTGCAGCTGAGGCTACTAGGGCAGCTAGGGCAGCTGAGGCAACTAGGGCAACTATAGCAGCTAGGGCAGCTAACTACAATTAACCTTTGCTACCGGTGAATGTACATCTGTACAAAAGGTCTTTGCAGTATTACTCTTTTGCCAGAGGCGCATATGCAGGTAATAAAAACCGAGAACCTTACAAAATACTACGGAAAAGCAAGAGGAATCATCGCTCTGGACCTGTCTGTTCAGCAGGGCGAATGCTTCGGATTCATAGGACCGAACGGAGCAGGAAAGTCCACAACCATCAGGACACTTCTGGGGCTTATCTCCCCGACTTCAGGAACTGCCAGTGTCCTGGGAAAGAACATCATTACTGAAAAACAAGATATTCTGAGAGAAACAGGCTATCTTCCTTCTGAGGCAGTGTTTTACAGCGGCATGAGGGTCAAAGACATACTCAGACTTTCGGCAGACCTCAGAGGCAAAGACTGCTCCAAGGAGGCCGCAGTGCTTTGTGAGCGTCTAGATCTGGACACATCACGCAAGGCCGACGAACTCTCGTTCGGAAACCGCAAGAAGGTGGCTATAGTCTGTGCGCTTCAGAGTAACCCACAGCTTCTTATCCTGGATGAGCCTACCGGAGGACTTGACCCGCTGATGCAGCACGAGTTCTTTGAGATAATCCGCGAGCGCAACAAAAACGGGACTACGGTCTTTATCTCCAGCCACATCCTCTCGGAGGTGCAGAACAACTGCACAAGGGCTGCAGTCATCCGTGAGGGCCGCATAATCGCCTGTGACAATGTCGATGCCTTGGGGCGCAGCAATGCGAAACGTGTCTCCGTGTCAGGCGAGATAGACATCTCAGGACTTGACGGCATTAAGGATCTGAGTACGGCAGAAAGGTCTTTCTCCTTCCTCTACAGTGGGGACATGAACACCCTGCTTCAAAGACTCTCTCAGGGAAAGGTTTCGGACCTCAGCATCTCCGAACCTGATCTGGAGGAGATTTTCCTCCATTACTACGAGAAGAAAGGAGGCGCGGTATGACCATTTTAAAACATGAGCTCAGACTGGGCAGGAAAGCCTGGATAATCTGGTCCGCATCAGTCAGCTTCCTTCTGATAGTCACCATCTTCCTCTTTCCCGAGATGAAGGGCGAGATGGACAACATAAGCTCCATGTTCTCTGACATGGGCTCCTTCTCCGCGGCCTTCGGTATGGACAAGATGAACTTCGGAACACTTATCGGCTACTATGCCGTGGAATGTGGAAACGTTCTGGGTCTTGGAGGTGCGTTCTTCGCATCGTTGTGCGCCGCGGCAATCCTATGCCGCGAGGAAAAGGAAAGAACCGCAGAGTTCCTTCTCACGCACCCGGTAAGCAGAGTCAGAATCATATCCGAGAAGCTCATGGCCGTCCTGATCCAGGTGTTGGCCATGAACCTGATTGTATACGTGCTTTGCATTGGATCCATGGCTGCAGTCGGTGAAAGCATCCCGTGGAAGGAGGTCTCCCTGCTCCACCTAGCATTTTTGATCATGCAGATCGAGCTCTGCGGAATCTGCTTCGGAATCTCCGCGTTCATGCGCAAGGGAAGCATAGGTGTAGGACTTGGAATCACCTTCATCCTCTATTTCATGAACCTGATCTCCAACATCACGGAGAAGGCGAAAGGCCTGAAGTACATCACACCGTTTGCATACTGCGACGGCTCCACTGTCGTCACCGACCTGAAGCTCGATGCCGCAAAGATCGCCATAGGCATGACCTTCTGCGCCGCGGGGATTGCCGTGGCTTATCTGAAATACACCAAGAAGGATATTCGCTGAATTACAGCTTGATTCCGGCCCTCAGCCCGCATGACGGGATGTTGAACCTGTGGATTGAGCCATGACCCTGGTCATTGTAATCGAAGTCAGCGTAGTACTCATAGAGCATGTATGTGCCCTCGGCTCCGAAATCCAGGAAGATGGAGTCCGTGATGTTGAAGATAACATCAATTCTGGCACCGGCTCCGATGTCAATGAACAGATCTGAAAGTTTGTTTTGCTCGAACATGAAATCACACTCGACTGCTAGTCCAAGACCGGCTACGATGTCCAGCTTGCCGGATGCAACGGGAACCTTAACGGCTGCTCCGGTTATGGATGTGATGTAGAGATCGAAATACTTCGAAAGATCAAACTTGGTGAATCCGAAATCCTTGTCATATGCATTGACCGGAATCCTGAATGAGTTGGAATCATATAAACCGAAAGAGACATCTGATCCGGATGCTCCCAGATATCCGTATGAGGCCACAAGGTCACCTCTGAACACGTTACCGAAATCATATGTGGGGAAACTCACGTCATAACCGACTGAAATCAGGTTCTTGGCGAACAGCGGCATTGATACAAAAAGCAGTGCTATAAAAAGAACGGCAATAATTCGTTTCATCTTTAACTCTCCTATTTTTCGTTAACGCAATCATAACGCACGAATCCCTCTTTCTGCAACAATGAAGTAACATAATGATGTAACCTCATCTGCTTGTGAATGGTTTTACTAAATGCTAGTAATTTTGTGATCAGGAGGCTGACATGAGAGACGGGAAATTCAGATGCGCTTTAGGAATCGGATTGGTATTACTGGTGTTCTTACTTCTGACATCATGCCTTCTTGACGGCTTGAAAATCAGTCAGGGCAGCATCTGCGGCTATGTGACACTTGAGGACGGTGCGGCAAAGACAGGCGTGAGCATTTCTGCCAAGAGCTCGGACGGAAAATACTCCTATTCTGCCACATCTGATTCCAAGGGCTATTTCAGCATCACCAAGATGCATGCCGCGACCTATGATCTGACATTCTCCAAGACTGGTTATACCACTTTCACAAAGAATTCCGTAGAAGTCAGTGCAAACGGCTCGGTTGATCTCGGAACGACAAAACTGTCTTACACATACGGCTACATCAAGGGCAAAGTCACCGATGAGGACGGAAAGGCCATATCAGATGCAACCGTAACGGTCACAGGCACAAATCTCAGCTACACTGCTACTACAGACTCCAGTGGAAACTACTCCATTAAGGCAAAGACAGGCACCTATACCAAGATAGCCTTCAAATGCTCCTGCTGGTCTGCGGAGAAGACCCTCTCAAACAAGGTCACATTATCAGAAAAGAAGACAGCCACAATCCCTGATTACAAGCTCAGTGCTAATCACAGCTTCAAGGTGACGGACATGAAAGAGTCCACGTTCACCGAACACGGATACAGGAAATACAAATGTTCAGGCTGTGGCCTTGTGAAAACAGAGCAGCTTCCTCTTGTCACCGGCGCAAAATGGGCAGGAGTAAGAGTGTCTGACTACGGAATGGTCAAAGATGAAGACAACCCTTATGCATTTGACGAGTTCCCGGGTGTGAATGACATGGTCAGCTTCGGTGAGAAGATGGAGTCATGTTATGAAGGCAGCACCGGAGCATATGTTCTGATTGTGGGTACCGTTAGTTCAAAGGGCTGGAAATGCAAGTTGGACTTCCCGCTCTCCAAGAGCATCGACAATGTGTCAGGAACAAGCGGGACAGACAAATTCGAGTCCTATCTCACTGCAATGGACAACGCCGGTTATTCGGTATGGCTTCAGGTCGAGTCCGGAAACGCGGATCTTGTGGCACTTGCGACAGAGGTCATGAACCATTACAAGAACCACAGCTGCGTCAAAGGCTTCGGAATAGACGTGGAGTGGCACCAGCCTGAGGGAACAGACGGTCATGGGACAGCTCTCTCGAACGAGACTGTAAGCGCTGTCCTTGCCGCGGTGCAGGACATCAACGAGGATTACACCGTGTTCGTCAAGCACTGGGACACAGATTATCTTCCTGCTGCACAGGAGGGTCTGATCTTTGTCAATGACAGCCAGGGCTTCAAGGCCAAGGAAGGAAAGACCGCACTTGAGCGCATGTGCAAGGAATTCTCAGACTGGGCAAAGCATTATGATCCATGTCCTGTCATGTTCCAGATCGGATACAAGGCAGACAGGGGAATCTGGGGCGAAATGGAGAACCCTGCCCATGACCTCGGAACTGCACTGCTTGAGAGCTGCACCACCGACAACGACATAGGAATCATCTGGGTGGACTTCACCCTTGCTGATGTCATTGACAAGATCGACTGAAGCCTGACCAACATCTTTATCCTCAATGGCCTCTTTGTGTGTTATCATTTCTGATGAAACCGGAGGTGTGCTCATGAAACACTTTGCAAGAATCACAATCCTGATTTTGGCGTTGGCAGTCCTATTCTGCATTTGCTCATGTAAATCAAAGAAAACAGCAGAAGAGACTGTTGCCGAAGAGCCGGTTTCTGAGCCTGTAGTTGAACAAGTTGAACAGGCTGCAGCCACGACACCACAGGTAAGCGTGCAGAAAAGCACAACACCGGTCTGCACTGACGGAAAGACCCGTCACGACTTTGAGCTGATTGATTCCAGACCCTCCACGACAACAGAAGAGGGATATGAGACATACAGATGCAGAAGATGCGGCTATGAGGAGACAGAGTGGCTTGATCTTGTCAGCCCCGTCAGATGGGCAGGAATAAGGGTATCCAGCTATGGAATACGCGGCAGCTTCGGAGAGGACAACTTCCCGGATCCGGAGGCCATGTCGGATTACAGCCTGAAGGTGTCATCATGCTACCCGGAGAGCGAGGGAGCATGCATCCTGATTGTTGGTACGGTGAGCGAGAAGACCTGGGACTGTCATCTGGCATTCCCGCTCTCACGGAATATCGACCGCACCGTAGGCAAGGATGAGGATTTCTACGAATCATATCTTTCCGCCTTTGATGAGACCGGATGCTCGGTCTGGCTTCAGGTTGAGCCCGGAGAGGCAAATCTTGTGGAACTTGCACAGGAGGTTCTGAACCGTTACAAGCACCACAGCAGCGTCAAGGGTTTCGGAATTGATGTCGAGTGGTACAAGACAGAGGGAACCGGAGGTTACGGCACACCTCTATCAGATGAGGAGGCTGCTGAGGTTCTTGCCGCAGTCAGGAAGATAAATCCGGACTACACCTTGTTTGTGAAGCACTGGGACAGCGGATGGCTTCCCGATGCCGCAGACGGCCTGATCTTTGTCAATGACAGCCAGCAGTTCCGCTCACTTGATCAGATGAAGGACGAGTTCTCAGGATGGGCATTCCTCTATGAGCCCTGCCCCGTGATGTTCCAGATAGGCTACAATGCGGACAGACGAGTCTGGGGCAAGATGGACAACCCCGTACTTGAGCTTGGAACCGCACTTCAGAATGAATGCACATTAGGCAATGATCTGGGCATAATCTGGGTTGACTTCACCTTAAGCGAAGCCATAAGCAAAATCAAATAAGACGCAAAAACTGCTTATTTCTCGAATACCTTGAGGAGCTTCATCTTCCTCTCACCGGCTTTTCCGGTGTATGGATGTTCCCTTAATGGCAGGTTGAAGCGTGTCTTTCCCCTGAGCACTGATGTGGGATGTGTGAATTCCCTGAAACCCCACTCACCGTGGTAGGCTCCCATTCCGGAGTGTCCCGTACCGTTGAACGGCACACCCTTGACCATCATGTGTATGCATACTTCGTTGATACAGCCTCCGCCGTACTGCTGGGATGTCATCACCTTCTTGGCCCATTTCATGTCTGATGTGAAGACATAAAGGGCAAGCGGATGCTCCCTGTCGGCTATCAGGTCCATGATTGAATCAATCTCGCTGTCCTTGAACGGAACAACCGGAAGAAGCGGACAGAAAAGCTCGTGCTTTACAATCTCCTCATCCTTGTCCACCGGGTAGATGATTGTGGGTGAGAACTTCCTGCTTTCCCTGTCTCCGGTCCCTCCGAACACTATCCTGTCCTTGTGCTGGGAACTCAGACGCTCGCACTTGTCAAAGACAGAGGATGCTATGAGTTTAGGGTATTCCGGATTCAGCTCGGGTCTCTCCCCTATCTGTCTGACGAACTCGGCTTTCAACTCCTTCAGGAAAGGCTCCGCAACCTCCTCCGCAACTGCAATCTGGTTGATGTTTATGCAGATCTGACCCGCATTGCAGAGCTTGAAGAACGCAATCTTGCGTGCGGCATCCCTCAGGTTCGCGTCTTTTCTGACCACCGCCCAGTTTCCGGTTTCGCCACCCAGCTCAAGGGCAACCGATGTCAGGTTATGAGATGCCATCTCAAGGACATGTTTTGCTACGGCAGGAGAGCCGGTGTAGAAGATCTTGTCGAATCTCTCCGCAAGGCACATGTCGGCAATGTCGTGGCCACCGTCAATTACGGTGACATACTTCTCCGGGAATGTCTCGGAGATAAGCTTCTTCAATGCCTTGGTGCTTACAGCAGACTTTGAGCTTGTCTTGATCACCGCTGTGTTTCCTCCGCTGAGGCTTGCCGCAAGCACACCCAATGTCAGAAGAACAGGGAAATTGAACGGACTGATGATCAGTGACACCCCGTAAGGCATCTTGTAGACGGTGGTCCTTGTGCTTGGGAAACACATCAGGCCACTGAAATGATGCTCCGGCCTTGCCCACTTTCTCAGACCTTTGAGAATCTCGTTGACCTCTACAATCACAGGACCCACATCACAGAGGAAAGCCTCCACCGGGCTTCTGCCCAGATCCTCGGCCAAGGCCTCCTGAAGCATGGTCTGATTGGCAATCACAGCGCTTTTCAGCTTCTTGAGCTGCTCGATTCTCCATCCGACATCCAGGGTCTCACCGGAGCGGAAGTATTTCCTCTGCTCAAGGACAATCTCATGTATCTTCTCTTGTGTGTAGCTCATTCTCAGAACCCCCTTCTGATCTGGTCAAGCAGCATCCTGATCTCATTATCCGTCAATATCCTTGACGGAGAATAATTGATGGAATCGGCATTGATCATCTTTTTGAGTGTCTCGTAGTCCTCAACCTTCAGCAGGCTGCAGCCTTTCTCAAGTCCGCATCTGGCTAGCAGATCCTCAACCTCAAGGATAAACCTGTCTGCTGCGGTGACACAATCCAGTTTCTCCTCCGGATGGCAATGTGAGTACAGTGCAGCGATCTGCTCATATCTCTGATTCTCCTGAGCCTTCAGCACAGGTAAGAGGCACCAGGCGATTGCCTTGCCGTGAGGGATATGATACAAAGCCCCGAGCGAATGTGCAAATGCATGTACATAGCCTGCAAGCTGGGTGTTAATGGCATTTCCGCCGTAATTGGCGGCAAGAAGCGTCGCCTGCCTTGCCTCAATGTTCTTCGGATCCTCCAAAAGGACAGGCAGGTTCTCAAGAATCTGGCGCACACATTCACGGCTTTTGAAGATATCCTCCTCAGATGAGCTGACATCCGCGAGAAGCCCCTCAAGGCCATGGCTCAGCGCATCTATGGCACACCAGACAGTAACACTCTGCGGTGCATTCACAATCAGCTCACTGTCAAGGATCACGTGTGTGATGGTCAGACCCACCACCACTGTGGACTTCTTAACCCCTCGGCTGTTCTTCACCACGGCACCCACAGTGCACTCTGCTCCGGTCCCGGCAGTGCTGGGGATGTTAATCATGGGAAGTGACCCTTCATTTACAATGGCGAACTTCAGCAAGAACTGCCTCAGCGGAAGATGCGGGTGTCTGGCACTTGAGGCTATTATCTTGGAACTGTCAAGAACAGAACCGCCTCCGATAGCAACAATGCACTGAGCACCGCAGTCAATGGCCGCCTTTCTTCCGTTTCTGACAATCTCAACTGTCGGTTCGGAGTTGATTGAATGGAATACCGTATATTTTATACCGCTTTTCTCCAATGAGTCGGTAGCCTTCTTGTGAAGTCCCAGACCATACAGGGTCTCATCTGTCACCAGGAGCACGGACTTGTAGCCTGCCTTACTGCAGATATCCCCCACCTGCTCCCTTGTTCCGAAACCCTGTATTATCTCAGGCTGCGGGACCGGAACCGCCTTTATGACTGTACCCGGGACTTTTCTGATTGTCTTCCTCTCAACATAAAACGCCATTCTCTGACCCCCGAGTTTAGTATACAAGGTTT
>JAFZUN010000114.1 GCA_017618315.1 Spirochaetales bacterium | reverse complement strand
TCTTTCAAATCGAGCCGCCCGAGAGCGGCTCATCTTGTTTTGATTTGCTTTGAACACCCTCTTACTGGACAGTGTAGGTCATTGTGACATCAGCCCTGTATGTTGCCTCTGGAGCATGGTTGTCCTTCTCCCATGTGATGTCGAATGTGCCGATTGTTGCTGCGTCTGTCGCTCCGGAGTATGTTGCTGTGGCCGTGAAAGCTGAATCTCCTCCTCCAACGTTGGTGACGGCAAGATTAGTTACTGCTGCACCTGCTGTCTGGTTGGCAAATGTGACATCCTTGTCGATTGTGTACTCTGTGTTGTTGTCAACAGCCTTGAGCTGTCCAGCAGCAACTGAGATAGAGTAAACGAGGTCGCATCTTGCGGCTGCTGATGAAACCTTGAAATACACCTTCAGATCCTCGTGTGAAATATCAATGCTCTTTGCATCAAGGATTGTGCCGTTGTTTGCTGTTGCGGAAACATCCTGAACCGCTTCAGGAGTGACATCCTTCTCTTTTGCATAACCAGTCTGTGCCACTGTTGTGCTTACTGTTCCTGCTGTCTCAAGAGCACTCTCGTCCAGCGCGCCAACAAGTCTGAGAACTGGAAGCTCTCTGTCAACTTTTGTCTCAACGGTGATTCTCTCTTTTCCGGCGGGTTTGACTGCAGGATCAGCATCAGCGAAGACTGCTCCGACGAGCACGATAAGTACGGCAAGAATTGTAATAGCTTTTTTCATTTTCTTTTTCCTCTTCCTTTAAAAAGATTATATGTTTTTTTAATGCCCAATGTTAATGTAATGCATAAACTGGCAAGTTGTCAACATCTTTTCAAAATTTTTTTAAATTTTTTTTAAAGAATTTTTAAAAGGTTTTTTCAACTTTTTTTACAACTGGTTTTCATGCCTCAGGTTATATCATATGTGAGGGTGATATCCGCGGTGTAGACGCCAGGATGTGCTGCCAGTTCCGGTTTCTTTGTCCAGACAATGCGGAATGTGGCGATCTTTGAGCCGGCCTCGACCTCTTCCGTGGCTCCAACGTAGGTGACGACCATGCTAAGCCTGTTTCTGAAGTTGTCCACATCAGTCTCAATGCTGAAGCTGTTGTTTTCCGGATTTCCCTTCACATCATCAATGAGAATGGCCTCAGACGCATAGGATCCTGTGTCGTCAGACAGCGAGAACGGGCTGACATCAGCGGTAAGAGTTATGGTCTCATCCGTTCTGGTCGCGGCGTTCTGTGTGATCTCAAGCAGGACAATGACGTCTTCCTCTGCGATGTTGTAACCTGAAAGATAGTAATTGCTGTCATCTGACGTGCTCTCTGTGTCACCGGTGGAAACCTTGATGGTGAACAGCTTGGTCTCCTCATTTGCCTGCTCGATTGTTATACGGCCGACTTGTGACTTGATTCTGAACGTGCTGCCGCTTTTGGTCTCAGCGAACGCCACGCCCATGATAATGAGAAGGACTGTCAGAATAATCAATGTTCTCTTCATTGCTTCTCCATTTCCTTTTTCCAAATATGTTTTCCCTGCTATATTTTATAACCCATACAGATGCATACGTCAATGGATTTGTAACACTTTTTTAAAAAAAGAGAATGGGACTTTGAAAAATTTTTTAAGCTCGTGTGGGAACTTACAGCCAGGAGCGCATCTTCTCAAGCATAGATGTCAGGTACACCCACTTGTCCAGGGCAATCTCGGCCGCAGCCATGATGTTGGCCTTCTCTCCCAGATTGGACCTTGTAATCTCCATTCCGGGACAGAGCTTCTGGAGCTCCCGCAGACAGTAATCGGTTATTGTGGCGCCCTCCCCGCTTATGACCACCTTGCTTGAGCCTGTGATCTGAACTGTCATGGCTATTGCGTTAGCAATGCACTGGAGAGTGTCCTTCTCAACTTTTACCCAGAGATCCTTCAGGTGTGTCTCCGTGCTTCCGGAGAGAGCCCAGGCTGACACGTTGGCCTCAAGACAGCCTATCTGGCCGCAGGAACAGAGCCCTGTCTGAGAGACCTTCAGGTGCGCAAAGCCGTTTGAGGCTCCGAACACACGGTCGGCGCAGACAAGTGCCATATTCACCGAGTTTCCCCATTCTATATATATAATGGGGTCTTCGGAGACCAGAAGATACGTGCCATAGGAGGCATAACGCTCGGCATCAACAAGCGCATAGGTGCTGTTTCTGGCTACTGCCTGCATCTTCAGGACCTGCTCAAAAGCCTCTGCAATGGGGATGTCGTTCCATGGAAGATAAGGACAATGGATGATGGTTCTTCCGTCCTCGGAGACCTTGCCGCCCACGGAGATTCCGGCACCCACTATCTTCTCCTTGTCCACTAGCCTGATCACGCGGATACAGCTCTTTATAATCTCAACGCAGAACTCCTCAACCTTCTTGTCCTTGGTCTCTGTGGGAATGCGCTCGAAATGAAGCGGCTCAGAGAGAAGATTGCACAGCGCTACGGTGATATTCTTGCTTCCGATGTCCACGCTCAGGACATAGCGGGCAT
>JAFZUN010000113.1 GCA_017618315.1 Spirochaetales bacterium | reverse complement strand
CTCGCTAAGTTCAACAAGGACAACGGAACAGACGTCAAGATCGTCGGTTACGAGAGATTCCTCGCAGGAGCATAATGATGCAGCAGGAAGCCGTCCGCATAGGGCGGCTTCTCTTTATTTCTGAAACCAGGAGGCAGAGACATGCAGCAGGTACTGGATAATTGTGAAGACAGGATGGGAAAGAGCGTCAGCGCCCTTGAGACAGACTACCTTGCCCTCAGGACAGGAAGAGCCTCATCAGCCATTTTCGACAAGATCCGTGTTGATTACTACGGACAGGAGACTCCGCTGAATCAGGTGGCATCGGTTTCTGTTCCGGAGGCAAGGCTCGTGGTGATCCAGCCATGGGACAAGAGCCTTCTCAGTGTCATTGAGAAAGCAATCCAGAAAAGTGACCTGGGACTGAACCCGTCCAATGACGGAAAGCTTCTCAGAATCAACTT
This sequence comes from Spirochaetales bacterium, assembly GCA_017618315.1. Classification (GTDB taxonomy): domain Bacteria; phylum Spirochaetota; class Spirochaetia; order Sphaerochaetales; family Sphaerochaetaceae; genus UBA9732. The sequence goes on along the minus strand of JAFZUN010000113.1, from coordinate 3,421 downwards.
CCCTCCTCTCACACAGGACAGAAGAAAAGAGCTGGCAAAGCAGTCAAAGACCCTTGCGGAGAACAGCAGGGTCGCAATCCGCAACATCAGACGTGACGGCATGGAGGAAATCAAGAAGCTCCAGAAGGCCGGAACAATCTCTGAAGATGAGCAGAAGGAAGGCGAGACCCTCCTTCAGCAGATGACCGACTCCCACATTGCCAAGATTAACAATCTTCAGGCAAGCAAGGAGAAAGAGATTATGGAGATCTGATGCACCTCGGACTTATCATGGACGGAAACGGCCGCTGGGCAACCAAGCGGTCGCTTCCCCGTGCCGCAGGACACCTTGAAGGCCTGAAGGCCGCAAAGCGCGTGGTCCTGTCGGCAATTAAACTTAATATTGACTACATAACACTTTATGTGTTCTCAACAGAGAACTGGAAGCGCCCGGATCAGGAAGTCAACTACCTGATGAACCTCATGGCCAAGAAACTTCCGGGAGAGATGAAGCTCTACAAGGACAATGACATCCGAATCCTCTTCAGAGGAGACATCGATGCCCTTCCCGCAGATGCAAGAGCCGGGATCCTTAAGACTGTTGAGGAGACAAAGGACTGCAAGACACTCACGGTGATTCTTGCGGTCAACTACGGCGGGCAGGATGAGATTGCCCGTGCATGCAACAGATACATAGAGAAGAATCCGGGGAAACCCATTACCATAGAAGACATACAGAACAATCTGGATTTGCCAGAGATTCCGGCACCTGACATGATTGCCAGAAGCGCCGGAGAGCTCAGGCTAAGCAATTTCATGCTCTGGGACAGCGCATATGCGGAGTTCCTGGCCATTGACGACCTATGGCCTGACTGGGGAGAGAAACAGCTCCAGATGTGCCTAGATGCACTTTCACACAGGGTCAGGAAGTATGGAGGCCTTGTAAAATAAGGAAGACAATATGGAGAAGAACCTCAGGGACAGACTGATTACGGTTTTCATTGGCGTACCTGCCGTACTTGCCATGATTTTCTTTGTCCCCTACTACAACTATATTCTGTTCAGTGCACTGGTCATCGCAATTGCCGTAATAGGAAGCTTCGAAATGAGCAGGATGCTGTTCGGAAAAGTGGTGCTGACAGCATATCTTGCCCCCGTTCTGCCTCTTATTCAGTATCTTCAGGGGGTTCTGGGACTCAATGCCCAAATACCCGATTTTGCGTTCATAATTGTCCTGCTTCTTTCCTTTGCAATAGAGATCAAGACAGGAGAGACCGACAATTACAAGTCATCGCTGGAGAGGCTCTCCAGAAACGCAATCCTTGTCATTTACCCGGGCTACTTCCTGTCATTCATCCTGAGACTCCTTTCTCTTGAGGGCGTAACAAGCTACACCATCATAATGTACTTCATCATGGTGTTCGGAAACGATATCTTCGCCTACGTCTGGGGAAGGCTCTTCGGAAAGAACAACAAGGGCATCCTGAAGGTCAGCCCAAACAAGAGCGTTGCAGGCTATGTCGGCAGCCTCCTATCCACAATCGGTCTCTCTTTCGCATGCTATGCCCTCTTCAAGGAGCATCTTCCATACATCAGCGTGGCATTCAGGATCATGCTTGGTGTAGGAATAAGCATCTCTGCAAACATCGGAGACCTGATTGAGAGCGTGTTCAAGAGATCCTCCGGCGTGAAGGACTCGGGTAACATCTTCCCGGGCCGTGGAGGTGCCCTGGACAGCCTTGACTCAGAGATCTCAAGCGCACCCATCTTCTTCATCGTGTTCAGCATAATTCTGGAGGCAGTGTGAGAGACATCACAATACTGGGAATAACCGGAAGCATAGGCCGCACCGCACTGCGCGGGATATCAGAGTTCCGCGACCGAATCAGGATTGTCGCTGCATCCTGTAACAGCAGGATAGATGAGGCAATCAGGCTATGCCTGGAATTCGGAATCCCCAATCTCTGCATCACAGATCCTCATGCCACAGTCCACTGCCAGAACAACAATGTCCGCATATGGAAGTCACTAAACGACATGCTCAGATCCGTTAAGGCAGACATGGTGCTCAACGGAATTGCTGGCTCACCTGGCCTTGAGGCATCATTTCAGATAATGGAAGCCGGAAGCGACCTTGCACTTGCGAACAAGGAATCCGTCGTCATGGGAGGCAACCTCCTCTTTGAAAAGGCTCGCCAGTGCGAGGTCAAGATTATTCCCGTAGACAGCGAGCACAGCGCAATTGACGAGCTAATCATTGAATGCGGCAAGAAAAACGTTGAGAAACTTGTCATAACCGCAAGCGGAGGTCCGTTCAGGAACAGACCCATAGAAGAACTTGATGAGATCACTCCCGAGGTGGCGGCCAACCACCCCACCTGGAATATGGGTCCAAAGATCTCCATAGACTCATCAACGCTTGCAAACAAAGGGCTTGAGGTCATTGAGGCTCATTATCTGTTCGGCTTTGATGCAGAACATATTGAGGTTGTCATTCACCCGCAGAGCGTTGTCCATTCAATGGTCAGAACCAGAAGCGGCCAGGTCTACGCCCAGATGTCACCGCCTGACATGGTGTTCCCGATCATGCGCGCCCTCCTGTGGCCTGAGGTGGACAGGCAAGTGGGAAAGGCTCTTGACTTTGCTAATCTGGATCTCACATTCAGGGCCCTTGATCCGGTCCGTTTCCCGTTTGTCCCCGATGCGTTTGAATGCGTGAGGCTTGAAGGCTCCTACCCCATTGTCTATAACACGGCAAACGAGGTCGCTGTGGACCGTTTCCGCAATGGAAGAATTAAATATACCCAGATTCATGATATGGTCAGGGAGATGCTGGACAAAGACTGGAGCTTCTGCCCGTCCAGCCTTCAGGATATCCTTGATGTTCAGGCCAGAGTCTTCAGCATGATGGAAGGTTGACGCTATGGGAATCCAGTTCAGCTGGTCATGGATAATCTCAATCCTCATAGGGTTCCTTGGAATTGGAATCATGATTCTTGTCCACGAGTTCGGCCACATGCTGGCCGCTCGTGCCTGCGGAATCAATGTTGAGGTCCTCAGCTTCGGTTTCGGCCCAGCCATATTCAAATGGGAAGGAAAAGAGACCAGATATGTCATCAGAGCAATCCCTTTCGGGGGATCCTGTAAGATGAGCGGTGGAGATGACCTGCAGAACGCCATCGCACAGAAGAAAAAGCACATTGAAAGCTATGAGGATGGCTCAATCTGGTCAGTAGGCCCTGTAAAACGTATCATTGCTTACGCTGCAGGCCCTTTTGCCAACATCCTCTTTGCGTTCCTCTGCTATGCAATCCTCATGACTTTGCCCACTCTCCTGCCCACCTATCCGCCCAGAATAGTGCTCTCAAGCGACTATCCGTCGCTATACCATGTTGAGACAACTGCCGCCTCTGAGGCAGGCCTGATTACCGGAGACACGATT
>JAFZUN010000112.1 GCA_017618315.1 Spirochaetales bacterium | reverse complement strand
GGACCTCAAACGGCTCATGGGGATCAAACGGCTCCACCCACAGGAAGAAATCATCCCTGTCATGGTTCTCTTCCAGCCATTTTGCAGCTTTCTCAACCGTCACTACGCTGGGATATCTCTCCTCGGAGCGGTAGAACTGCTCTCTGTTGCGGGCATACTGTGGATGCATCTTGCCTATATGCTCCGGCATGGGATCTCCGGAGAGTACCTCAGGATCCCATTCCTGTCCGCGCACGAACTCCCACTGGTTGAACTGCTGGCAGTAGTTCTCCCCTCCGATCTCGAAGTAGTGGTAGTGGTCGGTGAACATATGTGTTGATATTCCGCCATCACGGAGAAGCATAGGAAGGGTGTCATCGAACGGCTCAATCGGACCCCAGCCACGCTCCAGGAAGTTCAGCCTTCCTGTCATTATGTCGCGGCGTGCGGGCATGCACGGAGCTGATCCGACCCAGTGATTGTCGAACACGACGCTGCGTTCTGCAAGACGTCTGAGGTTTGGCAGATCAAGGCCGCTCTCATTATAGAGCTTGAGCATCCTGCGGTTCACTGAATCAGACAAAAACAAAATGCTTCTCATTGTCAGAACATTCCTGTATTTCCGAGAACCCGGTCGATGTTGCTCTCAATTGCATTGTTGAAACATTTGAGGACCATTTCCTCACGGAGGCTGCGGCTGTCAGGATCATCCCAGAGGTTCCTGAACTCATGCGGATCCTTATCAAGGTCATACAGTTCGCTCACAGGACCGTTGTGGTGGACAATTACCTTGTGATGTCCGTCCGAATACATGGTCGCACAAACCTGCCAAAGGCGCCCTGCCGTGTAGTAATACTCAGCATAGACTCCATCCTTGTGATGGTGAGGATCTGCTTCACCAGTAAGGATACCCTTCAGGCTTTTTCCCTGCATTGCCTTGGGGACAGGAAGCTCAGAAAGCTCAAGCATGGTGGGAGCTATATCCACCAGCTCCACAATGGCATCGCAGCGAAGGTTCTGCTTTATCAGACCCGGACACGAGAAGATCAGAGGCACATGCACAAGACTGTCGTATAAGAAGGGTCCCTTCCAGTATATGCCGTGGTCTCCAAGCATCTCACCATGGTCGCTAAGGAAGATTATGACGGTGTTTTCACGCAGATTGTTCTGATCCAGGTAATCAATCAGACGACCCAGCTGGTCATCAATGAGCATGATCTCAGCATAGTAGTCGCGTGTTATCTCACGCTTCTCATCATCTGTAATGACCTTTGTCGGAATCACCTGTCCGTTGGCGTTACCGCGCTCATAGCAGTCCTGCTGCTCCGCAGGCTTATTGTCCAGTTCCCCGTCCTTGTAGTACGGAAGCGGCATATCTGCGATGTTGAGCTTGTCCTTATACTCTTTCGGTGGATCAAACGGCGGATGAGGGTCAAACACGTTTATGCTGATGCACCATGGCTTTGACGGATCCTCTTCCCTTGTCTGATCCATGAACTTGATCGCCTCATTGACACACCATGTGGTCTGATGGTATTTGGGCTCAATCCCGTTGATGTGGTCAGGAATCCTGTAAGGCTTGATCTTGCATGGCCAGTCGTCGAACGGGGCGTCATAGGCCTTGTGCCAGTCAACTCCCTCCTCCTTCAGCCAGTCCTGATATGCGTTTATTCCGGGCTCCCAGCTGTCGAACGGGTGGTGGCTCCATTTCATGTAGGAATATCCGTCATCCCCGCGAGCCTCCATGCGTTTATGGGCACTGGTGAGATGAAGCTTTCCTGTCAGTCCGCACCGGTAACCCGCATCAGCAAGATAACTGGTCACCAGTTTCTCATCCTTAGAGAAAATCACATTTCCGTTTATGCTTGAACGTGCGCTACGCGGATACCGCCCGGTGAGGAACGCGCCTCTTGACGGTGTGCAGATCGGACTCTGGGCATAAGCGCGCGTGAAGGAGGTTCCCTCTCTCACGAGCCTGTCCATATTGGGAGTGCGTATGGCCTTGTTTCCAAATGCTCCTATGGTATCAAAGCGCTGCTGGTCGGTGCAGAACCACACATAATTCAGCGGTTTCACTCTCACTTCCTCCCGTTGAAGTCCTGAACATCAATCAAGACCTTCATCGTCTTCTCCCTGTTGGCATCGATATACTTGTATGCATCGAGATAATCGGAGAACGGGAAAGTCTTGCTCTGGAGCTTCTTGAGCTCAATCTTCCCCTGTCCCACAAGCTCGATTGCCTTCACATAGTCCTCGTGCCTGTACATCATGGTGGTGTTCAGATCCAGCTCATGATCATTCAGTACAGCCAGATCAACATTGGCCATTCCCGCATAGACTGCAACAAGAATGATTGTGCTGCCCTTTCTCGCATATTTGATTGCCTGACCCATTGTGATGTCGTTTCCGGCACAGTCGTAGATCACATCAGCCTTGTCCGGACCGAAAGTCTCGACCATTGCATCACCGAAATCAACCTTGGTTGTGTTGTATACGGCGTCCACACCGCATTCCTTTGCAAGAGAAAGCCTGTAGTCACTGACATCCGTGACCATTACCTTTGTGGCTCCGAGAGCCTTTGCCACTTGAGCGACAAGGTTCCCTATTGGACCTGCTCCAATGACGCAGACATTGAGACCGCTAACATCACCCATCCTTCTGACTGCATGAACCGCAACGGCCAGAGGCTCAATCATTGCACCATCCTTGAAATCCATGGTCTGCGGGATCGGGGTGACTCTCTCTGCAGGGGCTGCAAAATAAGTCGAGGCTGTTCCAGTGGTCTGGAAGCCCATGACCTTGAGCTCCTCACAGAGATTGTATTTGCCATGACGGCACGGATAGCACTTGCCGCAGACAACCTGCGGTTCTATGGTTACTCTCTGCCCTACTGAGAATCCCTTAACGCCTTTTCCAAGTGCAACTATCTCACCTGAAACCTCATGACCCTGGGTGACGGGGTACTTTGTGAACGGATGCTTGCCGTGATAGACGTGGATGTCGCTTCCACAGACTCCTATGTACATGATCTTCACCAGTATCTGGTCATCAGCGATCTCAGGTACCGGAATCTGCCTGAACTCGATCTTTCCGGGCTCGGTCATCACCTGCTGAATCATCATCTTATCCATACAAAGACCCTCCATGAAGACAATCCTTCACAAATAAAGTCTACTATGGAAATACTGCCAAGTAAACAACTTTTTAAAATAGTTTTAATAAGTTAATGATAGCTTAGTGATAGCTTATAGATCACAGATGAATTCATCAATGAAATCGAGCGCAGCACCCATTGCAGGAGCTTTATCACCAAGACGGCTCCTGCGGATCACGCATGAGAAACCATTGTTGAAATGCTCATCGCGAACCGTTTCCTCTATAAATCTGACATCATCATCAGACATGAACAGATTCAGATATCCTCCGAGAATGACATCGCAGTTCACAACCATGTGGATGTTGTTGATCACCACTGCTAGATTCCTCGTAAAGGTCTGCCAGATTGATACGCAATTGGTGTCACCAGCATGGAGCTTTTCAAAGAATTCCTCCGCAGGCATACCTGAGATTGCAGTCAGGTGGTTGGCTCCGCAGAAAGATTCCGCACAGCCACGCTTTCCGCAGTAGCACAAAGGACCGTCCAGACTGATTCTCATATGTTCGATTGTGGCACTGGACAGTTTCTGAGTCCGCCTCACTTCTCCGTTAAGGATCAGGGCTCCTCCGAAATATCTGTTCAAGGCAATATATACGGCATTCTGAGTCTCAGGGCAATTCCAGATCTCGGCCAATGCGGCTATCTCTGTGTCATGAAACATCCTGCATTCGAAATCGAACAGCTTGCGGAATGTTTTAAGCTTAAGGCCGTCTGCCTTCAGTATTTCCGAATAGACAACTGTCTGACCATCTTCCGAGACAAGACCCTGTAGTGCCACTCCAATCCCAAGAATGCTTCCCTTCGGAAAGGCTATCCTTTCAATGAATTCATTCACAAATCTCCCGAATTCCCCAAAGTAGGATGCATTGTTGACAAACGGAATCTCTTTACGGCTGTCATCTATAATGTTTCCATACAGGTCTATGGCAACGATCTTCACCTCTTCCTTGAGAATCTCAACTCCGATGGCAATTCTGGCGGTTTCACAAATGGAATAGCTCTGGGCCCTTCTGCCACCCGTGGACTTGAACTCATGCCCTTCTCTGATAAGACCCCTCTTCTCCAGCTCCACTATGTTTGATGCTATTGTGGGTATGCTCAGACCTGTTCCATTTGAGATATCAAGCTTCGAGGAAGACCTGGCATTATAGAGGTAATGATAAACTTTCTGCAGATTGAGCCGCTTCAGTCCGATAGATGAGTGAATGTCCATTGACTTCGATTCTACCAAAACATCCTGAGAAAAACCACATCAAACGCAAAACGGGAAACATCTGTGAAAGTCAAATACAGGTTGTCTGTCGTCGGAATTCCAGTTGTTTATGGGTTTTTCGACGATTTTCGTCAGAAATTCTCTTTTTTTACTAAGTTCGACGACAACGAGCCTTCTGATTCCAACTCAAATGCAACACGACCCCTCTGGGATTCCCGGTTTACCTTGCGGCCAACTGGACTTGCCCTCCGCCTCCCGGATGTCCGGCTCAGGCCGCCTCCGCTGCAAACCCTCCACCGGAGGCTTTGCCTGACGCTCCGTTTCAAGTCCAGTACATGAGACAGAACAACAAAAAAGGCCCAACCTTTCGATTGAGCCTTTTCCGTTGCGGCCAACTGGACTTGAACCAGCACAAGATTTCTCCCACTAGCACCTCAAGCTAGCGTGTCTACCAAATTCCACCATAGCCGCGTGAATTCTGACGAACAAAAGAAACTTACACAATATGAGAGTTTTAGTCAAGACACATACTCAGTTCAAGTATGTAAGCGGGACAATCATGATGTTTCTCAAAGAACATGGAATGAGGCCTGCAAGCATTTTTCTGGCAGCGGACTCGAATCCCACAAGGACCTTTCCATCATGAATTTCAATGTCCTCACTCATGTGCGGCATCCTGAGGTTTCCGTTCTGTTTCCTGCTGTCCAGAATGTAGAGCGGAATCTCCTTCCCGTCCTGCACAAAGGTCCCGTCCGGGGATCCGATGCTGTATGAATACAGATGAGATGTGGAGAAGCCATGGGAACATGACATGACCGCATTTCCCTGCCAGACGGTGAATCCCTGGACATGATCACGGACGGCAAAAGCCTTGGAAGGGACAGTCTCAAGTCCGTATTCCATATGCTCATCCAGCCTGTATGCGAACACCATGGCCTTGGATTCTCCGTCCGCTGTCCGGATCCTGTGGCTCTCATCTGTCTCGTAGCCTAACGCATGATAATCGCCGACATAGACATACTCCCCGTCAGACGCACAGAACGATGCCCTGCACGGAACAGGCACGTTTCCGATGAAAGAGACATATTCTCCAGATCCGGCATTCAGGATATCCGACGTCCTGAGCACAAACAGCTTCGATGCATTGCTTATGTAAACATAATCCCCTGCCGCAGTCAGGCCTCCCGCATGACCGGTGTAAATCTCGCCGTTCTCGCGCTTGAGGGGAATCTCCTTCACTTCACCGTTTCCATCCACCAGATAGATTCTGGAGGCCTCGCTTCCGGGATAATATCCGCAGATCAACGTGCAATCCGCCTCCTCAAGGAAACTCACACCCTGAGGAGTGAAACCTTCAGACAGACCAGGAATCCGGACACCCTTCTCTGCATAACGCGAGAAACCGGGATAAAGAATCTGTCTGCCGAACAACATGGCAAGACCATAGACAACAAGGAACACAATGATGACGGCTATTACAACAGTCAGGATTCTCCTGGTAATACGCATGCTTACCTCCGTAGCAGTATTATATTTGTGGACAGCATCAACCTCAATGGCATATATTTAGTTATAGTAAAAAATCAGAGGTGAATCATGGATACATCGTTGTTCACGCAGTGCAGAGATAAGCTTGTCGACAACTGCAGCAAGGTGATTGTCGGAAAGGAAGACACAATAGAACAGATAATTGTTTGTCTGGTCGCAGGAAGTCACGTTCTTCTCGAGGACCTTCCGGGAACCGGAAAGACCATGCTTCTCAGAGCATTCGCAAAAAGCATAGGAGGCCAGTTCCGAAGAATCCAGTTTACACCGGACCTCATGCCGTCAGATCTCACCGGAATCAATTTCTACAACCAGAAGAAGGGAGAGTTCGAGTTCAAGAAAGGCCCTCTTTTCTCCAACATAGTGCTTGCAGATGAGATAAACAGAGCCGTGCCCAGGAGCCAGAGCGCACTGCTGGAAGTCATGGAGGAGAAGCAGATTTCAGTGGACGGAGAGGTCTACAGGATGGAGGAGCCCTATATGGTCATGGCCACACAGAACCCTGTGGAGTCATATGGCACCTTCCCTCTTCCGGAGGCACAGCTGGACAGGTTCTTCATGAAGCTCTCTCTCGGTTACATGACAAAGGAGCAGGAGATCGGTATCCTCAGACGTCCCGAGACCGTGAAGATAATCGACTCCCTCGGTCAGGTTGTCTCAACCGATGAGATCCTGCAGATGCGTCAGGAATTCTCCAATGTCACCGTCAGCGATGAGATAGCATCCTACATAATGGATATTGTCACATATACACGTGAGAGCAGCCTGCTTTTGAACGGTGTGTCCGCAAGAGGATCCCTTGCACTCTACAAGGCAAGCCAGATTTATGCTGCCCTCAACGGCAGGGATTATGTGATTCCCGAGGATGTGAAGAAAGAGGCCATGGCCGTGCTTCCGCACAGGATCATGCTGACAGGAAGAAGCCACCTGGGAAGTCAGGGCTTCGTCAGGAACATGCTTGAGGATATAGAGGTTCCACTGGAGCAGCATTAATGCTGGGATTCATATTCATCGGCCTGATATTTGCGGCAATCCTCTTTGAGACACTCAGCCTCAGGGACCCCTTGAGGAAAGTATCCGTCAGCTATAACCTGGACATGCTCATGGCAGAACCCGGAGAGCAGATCACTGTAAGCTATCAGATTACAAACACCGGAAAGCTGCCGGTCCTTTATCTCGGTCTTTCATTCTCTTTTGACAAGGGTGTGACCATCTGCGAGGACCAGAAGTGGCTGGACAAGCATCTTACAAGATCATTCACCGGGATCAGTGTGGACAACAGCTTTTTCATCATGCCGCACAGATGCGTCAGAGGCAGGTTCCATATCTCACTGGAAAAACGAGGGATCTACAGACTGGGACGCTGTTATCTGGAAGCCGGTGACATCCTGGGCCTCAAGTCAACTGTCACCACAATTGAAGGCAAAAAGAAAATAGTCTGCACCGCAGCCCTTGCTGAGAATGATCCGGAGATTGAGGTCCTTGGAGGATTTCTTGGAGACATATCAGTCAGACGCTTCATCATGGAGGATCCCAGCTTGCTTGTGGGCTACAAGGAGTACACGGGAGTGGAGCCCATGAAGAAGATATCATGGATACAATCAGCCAAGACCGGTAAGCTGATGGTCAAGCAGAACGATTTCACACTGGACACGGATGTCGCCATAGCAGTGAACCTGGAGAGAAACAATGCCTCTCCCATGGATCTGGAAAGGTGTCTTGAGCTTACAAGAACCGCATGTGAGAAGCTTGAGGAGATGAAGATCCCCTACGCCTTTATCTCAAACGGAGACCTGAGAGACCTGCAGCAGGGTTTCGGCAGAGGCCATCTGTCCGAGATACTCAGGAACATTGGCCAGTCAGCTCCCACATGCTACAAGAGCTTTGACTCGCTTATAGACAAATGCATCGCGGGAAACCGCAACAACAGAAGCTATATTCTGATCACCCCGTATCTTGATGATCAGGACAAGAAGGCACTGGCAAGACTTCAGAGCGTTTCAGACCATGAGGTCTGTGTGTTATATGGTGGAAAAAACAGGATCAAGGAGGTCGCTGTATGAAAGTCGCATCAGGACTAAGGGTCGCATTCTTTATTTGTTTCATCTTTGCCTTTTTATGTGTAATGCCCTGGTTTAAGCAAAGCACAGTGATTTTTGTGATATTCGCTGCAATGTGTACTATTGAAAGCATATTTCTGCCCAGGCTCAAGAACAGGCTTTTGCGTCTTCTGCTCTCCCTTGTCCCTGCGGGGATCACCTTTGCAACATCCCTCGCATGGATAAAAGGGAATCCGGTTGACGCTGTGGTTCTTGCCCTTGTGGCAGTGTTTTACACAGTCTACATGACAGTAGGGAACTTCGAGACCGAATACTGGCGCTTCAGAAGATCATTTGTGGGATTTGCCTCCACAGCCTGTTTCGTGACAGTGGCGTACATGATCGTCTACATCGTCATGGATCAGGAGGCAAGAGCAACCTTCAACCTGCTTGGAGTATTCGGATTCACTGTCGCATGTGCCCTGATAGGAATGATTGCTCTCTCAGAGATGCGTAAGGGCAACCCGGATGCAAAATGGCGCGCAATGAACGCCGGAAGACTTATCATCATGTTCGTGGCCGCTGCTGCGGCACTCGCACTGCTCTATCTTCTCCTCTCATTTGTGTTCTCACTCATCACTCCCACGCTCGGGCCCCACGCGGAGAAACTGAAAACAGAGCGCATCAGGTTCCAGAACGAACACAACATCGGGTATGCCCCCACTGCAATCCCCGGCGGCAAAATGGTTGAGGACGAAGACTCAATGAAAGAAAATGTCCAACTGCCGGAATCAGAGAAAGATGAGGACAATAATCTCATCATCATCCTGGTGATTGCCGGAGTATCCGTGATTGCTGCCACAACTATTATCTTGATTGTCATCAAGCGGAAGAAAAAGAAGGGCAATGAACCTGTTGTGGTCAGAACACCTGAGGAGCAGGCCCAGCTTGACAAGGTCGAGGCTATCAGAGCCCTTTACAGGGAGTACATCAAATATGTCAGAAAAGGCGGTGCCGAGCTCAAAAAAGGCAGTACCTCCGCCG
>JAFZUN010000111.1 GCA_017618315.1 Spirochaetales bacterium | reverse complement strand
TTTCCCCGGTGATCCGGGATCGTTCATCCTCAGTCCCGCAAAGGGCTGCCAGCCGAACAGATCAAGTCCTGCAAGCCAGTTCATGAGAGTGGCCACCCAATGCTGAAGCGTCTGGATGACGTACTGGATTGTTCCCGTGACCGTCACGAAGATCTTCGCGAATACCTTCAGCACCGGCGTGAGAGCCTGCAGGATGTTGGATATCATGCTCATCACAGGCGTCAGTGAAGAACTGATGACTTGAATTACAGGCTTCAGAACGACCCCTACAGCTCGGAACAGACCAACGAGGAAGTCCGCAACATCCTTCACCAAGGGCATCACATCCTCCAACGTAGGGAGAAGTATGTCACCAATGACGCGTCCCAGTTCCTTCAGAGGTTCGATGCCATATGAGACGAACTCGTTCAGCATCGGACCGAGGGTCTCAGAGAGTCCCTTGAACACGTATTCCAATGCAGTAGCGATTGCTCCGAGAAGCGGACCCATTGTTGCCATGTTCTGCGCGAGCTTTCCCGCGACCTCTCCGGCCTGACCGAGGCTTGATGTCATTGAGGAGATGACTGAGCCACCGAAGGCCGAGCCCTGTTCTGATGTTGAGCCTGTGATCTTCGCGGCCCATGAGCCGATCTTGTCACCGAGCTTGTCCAGAAAAGTCTTGGAGGCCTTGTTGACCGCATCTTCGACATCCTCCACGGCATTGAGAACCGGGACGATGGCTGTAGTCGTATCGTCTGCATGGTCTGAAAGGAATCCCTGAAACCATGTGACGAAGCCCGAGACGTCATCCCCGAAGACGTTGGTGAAAGCGGATGAGATCTTCTCCCACTGCTCGCTCCATCCGTCCTTGAGGTCCCCGAAGGTCTGCTTTCCCCAGTCCTTGAGGAAGCTCCCTATGGATGAGAACGAGGTCTTGGCTGCCTCGTAGTACTCATCCGAGCTCCTTGCGGTCCATGTGGCAAGCGTCTCCCCGATGGTCGTGCTGTTGTCCGTGACGAACTTCTCGAACACCGGATTCAGAAGAGCCGAGAACTGGCTGCCGATGTCCTGCCATGCCTCGGAGTTGTCCACTACCTTGTCCCTTAGGGACTGGCTTATGTCCCAGAGCCTCTCGACGAATGCGCCGGACTCCTTGACCTGGGCTGTGATCTCCGTGTAGTCGGGAGCTGCCACATTGATGGACTCGATGCCGTCATAGAGATCCGCTATGGCCTTGTTGTTCTCTTTGATTACTGCTGCGGCATCTATGGCATCGGTGATGGCCTTGGAGAACCCGTTACCGATGCTGGCGAATGACTCGTCCGCTTTGGCCTTGAGATTCTCCTCCGCAGTTCTGTCAATCCCGAGATCTATTGCGGCAAGTTTCCCTCCGACCCCGAACAGCTTTCCGACCCATGTGCTCTGCAACTTCTCGCCGGTGCTTTGGATCACATCCTGGATTGACTGCAGCACGGTGTTCTTCAGGTGCACAGCAACATATCCGATCCACTGGACGATACCGGTGAAGAGCGAGCCGATCATGGAGGGGATGTTTACGAATATCTCCTTGATGACGGTAGCGGCAAGCACACCTATGTTCTTGAACAACGTTGTGAATATGGTCTTGATTGAGTTCCAGCTGAATGTGGCGGAGAGGATCTCTCCGATATATCGGAAGGTGTCCTTCGCGGTAAGGCCGATTGATCTGAACCATGCCCCGATGCGACCGAAGAAGTTGGTCACGGACACGCGTACGTTCTCGATCATCTGAGGGAAATTGATCCTGTCCAGGAATTCATAGGCTTTCTCGATGATGGCTTGGATTGAGGATATGAAACCATTTTTCAACGAGACCCAGAAATTTGAGAGTATCGGCCTGATGTTGTCCGCCACAAGCCGGACCATGTCCGGGATGTTGCGGATGATGCCCCCGATGAGTCGGATTCCGTTGACGGTCGTGCTTATCGTCTTGTCTATGACCTTGCCCAAAGGAGAATCCGTGAGCCATTTTCCGATGGAGTTCACAAGGCCGCTGATGTCGACCCCGACCTCGTCACACCAGTTGGTCAGGAGGTACATCAGATAGTTGAACACTCCGTCCGCTATCGTCCTGATCGTGTCCGGTATTGCGTTCACCACAAGATCCACCATGTTGGCGATGTTGGTCAGGGTGTTCTTGGCCTTTGTGATGATATAGTCCTCAAGAAACGAGAAGACGTTCTTGATGTTGTCGTAGTTGAAGAAGTGTCCGAGCATGGACTTGATCGTCTCTCCAAGCTTGGATATGAACTCCGGGAAGTTGGAGAACACGATCTTCACGTTCTGGACGAATGTATTGAACCTGTCCCTCATGGAGGAAAGCGCGTTGTCGAACCTGGCGATCATGGGAGCGAACGAGAAGTTCACAAGATCCCCCACTGATTGCCTGATGTCTCCCCATGAGTTTTTGATGTTGGTCAGGTGCTGGCGGGTGTCGATCTGGGCAAGCTGCTCGGAATAGGTCTTCAGCGATGAGATGACCCTGTCCACCGCCGCACCCTGTGCCAGTTCCTCTTTGGTCAGATCCGAGACATCAATCCCGAGCTTCTTCAGCTGGGTTGTGGTCCCGTTGAACGTGCCGAGCAACGTCGTCATCGAGGAGTTCAGGTCCTTGCCGGTGACGTTTGAGAGATAGACCGCCGCAGATGAGATTCTGTCGATGTCATCCGCGTTCTTTCCGAGCGCGGCAAGCTCGGAGACCATCGACTCCACGTCCGCCTTGGATGAGAGGGTTTGTCTGGACAGCTTCCTTATGGTTGCGGTCGCCTGATTGTATGCTGACGTGTTCCCCAGTGCGATCTGGAGTTGCTTGTATTTGCGCTCGGCCTCCCAGAATGCGTTGAAGCACTCCGCGCAGCTGTCACCCAGCTTCTTCAGGGCAGCCACGATGGCGGTGACGGTGAAGGCCTTCTTGAGCACGTCGCCAGCCTTCTGGGCGGCATTTGATAGACTTGTTATGTCGCCTTGGGCGGACTTGACCGCAGGCCCGATGTTGTTCTGACCTGCGATGATGACCTTTGCGGTTGCCATAGAGGAACTCCTTGTGCGAAAAAAAAGCCCATCGTCATCGATGGGCAAAACTCAGCGGATTACTATCAGTTTTTTATAGCCACGTCGCCATCAGAACAATGAACTGAGGTGGCAGGAACACTTCTATTCCATATATCATGTCTAGTCATTGTATTCCACTGCTCTTTTGTGCCAGTGAAAGTTATTTCTGTCAAACTTGAACAATCTATGAATGCAGCGTAACCAATATCAGAAACAGAACCAGGAATAATGATGCTCTCAAGTGTATTGCAACTCTCGAAAGCATATGCATTAATCATAATCAATCCATCAGGAAGCTTAATGGAACCGCTGGCGGAAGGAAACAAGTACAAATAAGTTCTGTCTTTGTTGAACAACATTCCTCCATCTGAACTAAAACACTGATTTTCCGGAGCAACATCGATATCTGTCAGATTCTTGCATAAAGAGAAAACACGAGGCTCAATCAGCGAAAGAGAGGCAGGAAGAGAAACCCTGGTCAAACCTGTACATCCATAGAATGCTCCTTCTCTTAATTCCCGCAGAGAGGAAGGAAAAGAGATCTCAATGATGCTCGAACAGTTAATGAATGAATAAACTTCAATCTTTTTCATCGAATCTGGGAAGACAACATCCACCAGATTTTTACAATAGTAAAAGCCATGTACATTTATAATTGTGTCTGGAATAATAACGCCTGTCATTCCATCACAAAATGCAAATCCCAACCTTAGATATTTTTCTGCAACAAAAAACGTGCCATATAGACCTTTCACAACAATGCCGTTCACAATTGAAGGGATCGCCACCATACCAGTCAATAAACTGCTATCTTTTGGCCTGATTCTACCTTGATCTGAGACAATCCACATATCAGCATAATCATATCCACAGACAGAACATACATCATTGATCATCTCATGCTCCGCCTTGTCCTTTGTCTCGTTTTCATGTCCGCAGGTTGAGGCATGCCAATGATACTGGGTGTCCCATGACCATTTATCACTGTAAGTATGAGGAGTGTCCAATTCGGGAATCGATTCAAATCGTGTGGCACCGCAGACAATACAGGTATAGGTGATGACACCTTCCGATGCGTGTTCAGCTTCCCTTGTGACGGTTCCGGAA
>JAFZUN010000110.1 GCA_017618315.1 Spirochaetales bacterium | reverse complement strand
GTTCAGGCAGAGCTGACTTCGCAGCCGGAAAGAGCGCCTTCTACATTGACGGTGACTGGGCATGCGGTTCATTCCAGCTCGACCAGAGCACAGGCGAGGCACTGTTCTCAGCAGAGCAGCAGGCCAACGATGTCTCACTGATGAACTTCCCGGCACTCGACGGTGAGGTCATCCACGAGTCCAACTCAGCAGTTGTCGGAACCGGTTGGGCAATCTCAGCTGACATTGATCCTGCTAAGCTTGAGGCTGCATGGACACTGGTCAAGTACCTCGAGGGCGAGTATGTCCAGACTTGGAGACTCACCACCGGTGCAGCATTCCCATCACTCACATCAATCGATGTCGCAAAGGTTTGTGAAGAGAACAACCTCGAGCCGCTCGTATCAAAGAGATCTGACTGGTACGGCAGAATCCAGGTTGCAACTCCTGTTATCGACGGTGTCCTTGATCCTTCTGTCTACGAAGTCATCAACACAGTTCTCGCTGAGATCGGTCTTGGAAAGACAACTGTCGACAAGGCTGCAGCAGAGGTCAACGCCGCATGGCACGCATACGCAGGAAAGTAATCCTGAATCTTTGTTGATTTTCAGAATGGCGGGTTTTCGGACCCGCCTTTTTTGAATCCTTCGAATTCATTATTCTTTTACACATGAGAGAACGCATAGATGAAATGCTCACACCCCAGATATTGTCTCAGGATGTGGGATATGACAGAACAACCGTGCTGGACGGGAACATCACAGTTTTTGACTCCTGTGATCATAACAGCGTGAGCATTACCGACGGCCATGCCACGGTAAGCGGAACAAGCAAGGAGAGCGCAGCCCAGGGCCTGGGGTACATCAGGCAGCTTGAGGCGCTTTTCGGCAAAAAGGTTCCGGTATGTGAATTTGAATACTCAGACCCTGCATTCCCATACAGGGGCTTTATGATAGATGTATGCAGGCATTTTGTGCCTGTCTGTGAGCTCAAGAGGATCATTGACATCATGTCCATGATCGGCTTCAACTATTTCCACTGGCACCTTACAGAGGACCAGGGATGGCGCTTCTCCGTGGACGGATATCCGCGCCTTGAGAAGGTGTCGTCAACGCGTGTGAACCGTGAGTATGTAGGTCATGAGCTCTATCACAAAGGTTTTTATTCCGACAAGGATCTACGTGAAGTTGTTGCTTTCTGCAGCGAACGCAATGTCACTGTCATACCAGAGATTGAGATCCCAGGTCATGCCACGGCTCTTCTTGCAGCATATCCTGAGTTCGGATGCACGGGCAAGGTTCTTGAGGTCGAATCTAGATGGGGTATCTTCCACGATGTCCTAAATCCTGCCAGCGAGGCGCTCTGGACATTTCTTGACCGAGCGATAGGAAAGCTCGCATCAGTCTTTCCCGGACCTTACATTCATATAGGCGGCGATGAGTGCCCGCATGAACAGTGGGAGGAGAATGAGGACTGCCGCAAGCTCATGAGGGATAACAACCTCAAGAACGGTGTTGAGCTTCAGGGATGGGTGACATCCAAGGCCGCAGGGATTGTCTCAAGACATGGAAAGCGTGCAATGGGATGGGATGAGGTCGTTGAGGCCCCTTCAATAGATAAATCCGTGATTGTGATGTCCTGGAGAGGACTTAAGGGAGCAAAAACCGCAAGTTCACGCGGCCATAATGTCATTCTTTGTCCAAGCCAGGGGCTATACTTTGACAAAGGCTATACCAAGGATCCGTTTGAGCCTGAGCAGTGGGGAGTATACTCCGTACGTGACACTTTTGACGTGGACATCTCAATGAAGGGTATTCCACAAAGGCAGAGGGACCTGATCCTTGGCGGCCAGTGCAACATCTGGACCGAACAGATGCATAACGGGCGGGAGATTGAATACATGATGTTCCCGCGCGCATTCGCCCTTGCCGATAGCCTATGGCTCGGTGAGAACAAGAGCTGGGAGAAAATGCGCGTTCGCAGGGAGGCAGTGCGTGAGATCTGCTGGAACCGTAACATTGTCTGCAGCCCGGCACGTTGGGAGGATTGAGCATGGGAAAGATCCTGTGTCTGGATGGAGTCTGGAAGCTTGAGGCATTGTCTGTTGAGGACAATAACTATGGAATAGCCGACGGCAGCACTTTTGAGATCGGCATTCCGGGTTCTGTCCAGGATGCTTTGATTGATTCAATGGTTGTCCCTGACCCATATCTGGGATGCAATGAGCTTGAGACCTTGTTCATCGGTAAAAGTGACTGGGCCATAAGCCGTGAGTTTGAGCTTTCCATCAAGCGCGGGTGCCATTATGTGCTTCATCTTGAGAAGGTGGACACAATTGCATCCCTGTATATCAACGGAGAGCATGTATGTTCATTCGACAACGAGCACAGGATATATGAGCCTGATGTCACTGCATTCCTCAAGGACGGGAAGAATGAGATTTCTTTCATGTTCACGTCTTCTGAGAAGGTTGCGATTGAAAGGGCAAAGGCCCTTGATCATCCGGTTCCGTGCTCACGCTACAGATATGACTCCCCGAACAGGAACCTTGTCCGCAAGGCCCAGTGCAACGCGGCATGGGACTGGGGACTCTGCCTTCAGACAATGGGAATCTATGAGAGCATCGAGCTTCATGAGTGCGGAAGCTACTATCTCTCATCATTCTCTGCCATTCCTGAGAAGGCCTCTGACGGCGGCTGGAACCTTGAGATAAAGGCAAGGGTCACAGGATTCTCTTACTGCAGGGAAAGCCTCACTGCTTCTGTGGCCGGAATCTCAAAGACTGTTGAGTATGATGTATTTGCAGGGGAGAACGTCCTTCTTATGAGCGTTCCAGTTCCCGCAGAGTCTGTTGAGCTGTGGTGGCCCAACGGCTACGGCACTCAGCCATTATATGACGTTTTAATCTGCATAGGTGGTCCAAAGGGGCAGTCTCTCACCCGCAGAATCGGTTTCAGGACCATTGAGGTCAGAAACAACACGACCATGGGAGGCAAGGAGCTTACTGTCTGCGTGAACGGAAGACCCGTGTTCTGCAAGGGCGCGAACTGGATTCCGCTTGATGCCAGACCTGCCCTGATGACGGATGAGAGGTTCGACTCCATCATAAGGTCCGCGCGTGATGCCAACATGAACATGCTCCGTGTCTGGGGCGGCGGATGGTATGAGAAAGAGGCATTCTACGATGCCTGTGACAGATACGGCATACTGATTTGGCATGATCTTATGTTCAGTTGCTCGACATATCCTGCAGAGCAGTGGTTTCTGGACAGTGTGGAGCTGGAACTCAAGGATCAGGTGCGCAGGCTGAGCTCAAGGACCTGCATAGCTCTCTGGTGCGGCAACAACGAATGTCTGGGGGCACTTGGCTGGTATGAGGAGACAATGGCGAACCTTCCGCTATACATCGCCGATTATGAGAAGCTCTATGTGAACTGGATAGACAGGATCCTTGTGCAGGAGGATCCCTCCAGGATGTACTGGCCATCAAGTCCGTGCGCAGGTCCGGGAGACTACTCCGACAACTGGCACTGCGACGGAAACGGGGATATGCACTACTGGACGGTCTGGCATGAGAGAAAGGATTTCGAATACTACCACAAGGTCCGTCCCAGGTTCTGTTCTGAGTTCGGCTACCAGAGTTTTCCTTCAATGAGTGAAGTCCTATCTTTTGCAGATACTTCTGATTTTCATATCAATAGTGCAGTTATGGAGCATCATCAAAGAAATGATGAAGGCAACGCAATCATCAGCGAGATGTTCTGCCGCTACTACAGACCGCCCAAAGGATTTGAGGGGCAGTTGTATCTTAGCCAGGTCCAGCAGGCATATGCCATACAGACCGCTGTAACATACTGGAGAAGCCTCATGCCTTACTGCATGGGAACCCTTTACTGGCAGCTCAACGATGTCTGGCCGGTCTCTTCATGGTCCAGCATCGAGTACAGCGGTAAATGGAAGGCCCTGCATTATGCTGCAAGGCGCTTCTACAGTCCGGTGGCTCCTCTTCTGTATTCTGAAGACGGAAAAGCATATGTCAAGGTCTGCAATGACAGCCCGTCGGATTATGAGGGGACATGCTCTGTATCGGTTGTGGGTTTTGACGGCAGCGTCCACATGTTCGAGTCTTTTGATGTCACTGTCCCTTCAATGACAGTCTCTCCTGTCTTTGAGCTGGATCTGTCATCCGTTGATGTTTCCGGATGCTATCTGTGCGCGTCGACCGGTGACATGGAAGAGACACTTCTTCTCTGCAGGCCCAAGGATGCCACTCTTCTGGATCCTGCTCTTTCGTATGAAGTCTCTGAGACGGACACCACTGGAGTATTTGAAGTGACTGTCTCATGCGAGAACCCGGCATTCAATGTCGTGCTGGATGCTGGATTTGTGAAAGGCAGGTTTGAGGATAACTGCTTCACATTGAACGGCAGGAGAACTGTGAGGTTTTTCTGTGATGACGATATCTCATTGAAAGATTATAATGACGAATTGAAGGTGTATGACCTTTATTCCATGTGTGAGTATTGAGGAGGTCTTATGGCAGACATGCTTGTAAATCTCTACAATCTTCAGGACTGTGATGATCTGATCAAGAAGCTGGAGAAAGAGGGAATCAATATCAGACGTGCGATGGCACCTGATCTCTATGGCATTCTGGAATACGTTGACAAGAATTACGGCAAACACTGGAAAGGCGAGTGCACCGTCTGCTTCGCCCATCATCCGGTGAGCTGCTTCATCGCGGAGAAGGAGGGAAGGCTTCTGGGCTTCGCATGCTACGATGCCACCATGCGCGACTTCTTCGGTCCCACTGCAGTCTCAGAGGAGTGCAGGGGTAAGGGCGTGGGGGCGGCGCTGCTTCTGAGCAGCCTCTGGTCGATGCGCGACGAGGGTTATGCCTACGCCATAATCGGCGGAGTCGGACCTGCGGAATTCTATGCGAAGGTCTGCGG
>JAFZUN010000109.1 GCA_017618315.1 Spirochaetales bacterium | reverse complement strand
TAGTACTGGCCGCGGCACGGGTAGATTTTGTATTTGTCCACCCCGGCCATGGCGGAGATTTTGTCACAGAAAAGACCGGCACAGTTGACTATGTATCTGCACTTGAATGTCCCTTTGGTGGTTGTCACGCAGAAGAGATCCCCATCTTTTCTGATTGAGGTCACCTCGCTCTCAAAGCTGAACTCAACCCCGTTGTCCATGGCATTCTCTGCATGAGCTATGCAGAACTCAAACGGATCAAAGATGGCGGTCTTCTCGGAGACCATTCCACCTATTCCGCCTATTCCAGGTGCAATTGCGCGAATCTCCTCCTCATTCAGGAGCCTCAGCCCCTCACAGCCGTTGGCCTTGCCCTGGGCAATTATGCCTTCAAGAGCCTTCATGTCGTCCTGATCAAAGGCCACCAGAACCTTGCCGGTTCTCTTGAATGGTATGTCCAGCTCCTTACAGACCTGCTCGAAGCCTCTGCTTCCCTCCACGCAGAACCTAGCCATCAGAGACCCCGGCTTGTTGTTGAAGCCGGCATGTACCACACCTGACATGCGGCCGCTTGTGCCGTATGCCACATCACATTCCTTCTCAAGCACCAGGACCTTGATCCTGTAGCGTGAAAGCTCCCTTGCAATTGCGCAGCCCAAAGCGCCTGCGCCTATTATGATGACATCATGAACATCATTCATCTGTGAACAACCTCTACGTATCAATTTACAGTACAAAACATGTCATTTGCAACTTTATACATTGACAATCGTGCTACAATGGTTTTCCATAATAATCAGTTATTTCTTGTAATAAGGAGCATGGAAAAATGAAGAAAGTATTAGTGGTTTTATTCGTCCTTCTTGCTTTGGGAACATTTGCTTTCGCAAAGCAGGGGTTAGCCCTCAGAAGTTCTTTTGTCTATGATTTCGTCAATATCAAGTCAGCAGAGTCCGATGCCCCCGGTGTAGATGCCGAGATCTGGAGAGCCAATGCCATAGGAGCAGAGTTCGGAGTTTCATACAACTTCTCAGACAAGTTCCTCATCTACGCTGACTCAAGCATTGGATTCTACAACAAGTTCAAGATCGGTGACACCGAGATCACAAAAGATTACAAGGACAATGTCTCATTCCTGGCAACCGCAGAGCACATCGGAGCCGCTTACAACATCGATTTGGGCAACAACATGAACCTGCAGGTCGGTGGTGGACTTGCGATGGAGTATGCAAGAGTCACAGGAACCACCAAGGAATCAGATGAAGTGTCCACATCCGGAGAGTTCGGAATCTTCGCATTCGGAGTAGGCCTCTATGCCAACTTTGATTATAGCTTCTCCGAGAAAGTCGCAGTCTCAGCCACAGTGCATCCGGACATCATGTTCATCAGCGCAGACCACATGGAGGCTTCCACCTCTACAATTCAGGACAAGTCTGTCGCGACTGTAACCAATAGCCTGACGACATTCGGCGCATCAGCCTCCTTCAAGTTCAGCGCAGCTGTCGGAGTCACATTCAAGTACTGATGACCGCCGTAAGGCACACTTAATGGCCGCAACTCATGTTGTGGCCTTTTTTTCTCCCCAAAACACGTTTTATGGGTGATAATCAAGACATGAGCAGAAATCATGAGGTAACAGAAAGGCAGCTCCTGCTAGATGAGCACGGAAATCTGCGTGAGCCGGGCTGGTCCAGGAAGATGGTCCAGCAGTATGACAGAAATATGATCAAGGCCCCGAAGTGGAGGATCAAGGAATGGGATTATTATCTGGTTCTGAGCGACTCCTTCGCAGGCGCGTTCACAATCTCCGATGACGGATATATCGGTCTACAGTCCGT
>JAFZUN010000108.1 GCA_017618315.1 Spirochaetales bacterium | reverse complement strand
GGATCTTGCGCTTGTCGGCGTCCATGATGATCTTGGCCAGGGACTCACTGTTGCTTGCGCCACCAAGGCCGGCGATGATCTTGGTGTACGGGTATTTCTCTCTGAAGCTGTCCAGCGTGTCCTTCAGGTGCGGGAATGTCTTCTCATTCACCCTGCCGTCCGGGAACGTGTCCAGAAACGATATGACGATGGCCGTATACTGGTCGGGGAATGTCACATCGCTGAGGGTGTATGCATAGATGACATTGCGCTTTGAGCTGGAGAGCACTGTGGCTGAGCCCTCGCGCTTGGGGAGCTCGGGCTCAGAAGATTCTGAGGTTTTCTTACCGTTACATGAACATAGAGACATGATAAGTACCAAAACTAACAGCAGACAGAGAGTTTTTCTCATAAGACACCTCAATCAGTCACAAGACATGCGCCTGTGGCAGTGGCGTTGCTTGAGCTGAACTTGATGGATTTGTAGGTAGATGCGAACTGGATTGTCAGATCATCCATGTAGATCTTTGATCCTGCAGGGATTGATTCGGACTCAAGAGTGATAATAAGCTTGTTGCCCTTTGATGGTGCGGGGACTGAGACCTGATACCAGCCGTCATCAGATAAGCCGGAACTCACGACGAAAGCCTGTTTGTATGCCTTCATGAGCGGAGTCTGGCAATAATAGCCCTTGCTGTCCATCACTGGTGTTGTGATGCTGTCAGTACTTGAGAATACTGTCTGTGAGAGTGCGACTGCAGGGGTCTCATCATTCTTGGCAACGGAGACTGTGATCTTGTCGCTTGAACTGACGGGCTTGATCTTGAACTGGATGTAGTTTCCGCTCTGAATCCAAGGTCCTGTCATCTCAAGAGTATAACTCAATGATGAGGCTGCAGCTGTTGTGGTGACCTCGAACTTGGGGCTTCTCTTGCTGCTGTCATCTGTCTTGACATCACCGCCGAAATTTGCGTCACCAAGCAGTGTTCCGACAACCTGACCAATCAAGGCATTCTCATAAGGTGTTGCCTGATCCCATTTTGCACCGGCGGCACGCTCAGCTTCTGTCCTATCAAGTGTGCCGAGGGCTTCCGTATCCTTTCCTATTGCAAACACAGGAACGTTCTGGTCTGAGTGGTTGCCGCTTGAAGCGGTGATTCTGCTGAAATTGTCCTCCCAACCGGATTTGAGTGTTGTGTTTCCGGTCTCATGGTCGGCTGTGACAATCAGGGCTGTGTCAGGATGCTCCAGGACATACGCAAGGGCAATAGCAACTGCCTCATCGGTGCTCTGGACTTCCTTGACAATTCCGAATGTGTTGGAAGAACCGTCATTCGGGTCGTTTCCATGTCCGAAGTGGTCTGTATAGGTGTTCTCTATCATGACGACGAAGCCCTGATCTGATGTGTCGTGGGCATCGAGCCAGGAGAGAGCATAATAGGTCATCTGCTGGAGGTTCGGATAGGCTTTGTTTGTTGTGTCGAACCTAGCGAACTTGTTTGCGCTTGCGCCGAAGATGGCCCACATCTTGGTGTCATCCGCAAAGTGAGAGACTATGTCGGAAGCCTCCTTGTAAAGCTTCATGTCACTGGTGAAATCATACAACTCGTTGCCGGAATTGAAATAATAACTATAATCGTCATAGCCGTTGCCCATGAAGAGGTCTGCTCCGAAGACAACCTCCTGCTCGCACATTTTGGTCC
>JAFZUN010000107.1 GCA_017618315.1 Spirochaetales bacterium | reverse complement strand
TTAAAGTCGATCGTGATGGTGTCAAACAGCGTTAAGGATCTCTTGGTGATCGCCAGATTCTCATCCGTCAAGATGGCTTCGCCACTACTTACTTCCACGTCGTCTAAGAGTAGGACTATTGCACCAACTGAATTATAATGACGGAATCCAACGTAAATCTTTTGTCCGTCATAAGCTATGACCTCAGTGTTATGAGTGATCACTATTTCTTTGGCTCCCCAGCTGTACATGAGCTTGGCAGCCTCTTCCCTGTCCGTCAGTCCTGTAAGGATCTCAGCCTCAGCAGCGTCTGTCTTCAGATAGCGGATGTACTTCAGGAACTCTTTCTTCTCCGGCCAGTCATGAAGTTTGAGGCTCTGGTCCGGCTCCACGTGGCGGAGCATGCACTGAATGTCCATGGCCACGTCACCACGCTTTGCACACTCCATGATGATGTCGGTTCCTATATCTCCATAACAAAGGCCTGCAAGATGGTAGACACCAGTCTCGACATCAGGGATGTCCTGGACAGTATAGGGTTCAATCACTGCAAGACATCTTGAGCGGCGCCTCTCCCTGTCAGCCGTGAAATAAACGTTCTCCATCAGAGTGCTCTTCTCACACTCGCTTGCAAAGACAGTGATTCCGGTACCCTTAAAGGCCTCCTCAGCGTTTGTGACCTTGCTGTTTCCCTTGGGCACGACTGCCACTTTCTTTCCGATGGAATTGGCAGCATGGCCGCTGTAGAGGACAGCTCCTCCGTAGCGGTGCTCCGTCCTTCCGTCGAAGTCGGTGTTGGTGTCAAGACATACCTGGCCTATTATCATTGTATCAAATCTCATAGCTATACCTCTATTACAGAATATTATTCAATATTCAAATCCTGCGGCACGATGTGCGCTCCACAAGGCGCGGCATTATGCTTCTCGAGCTCTTCTGGTCCCCCTCAGTCCTCTCGGACAGGACCAGGTCAATGGCAGCCTGGGCCATCTCGGCCTTGGGCTGCTCCACAGTGGTCATTCCTATTCTCGGAAGGGATGTGAAGGAGATGTTGTCGAATCCAAGGATTGAGATGTCATCGGGGATCCTCACACCTGCCTCATCGGCGGCATGCATGGCTCCAAGGGCAAGGGAGTCGGTGGCGCAGAAGATCGCCGTTGCCCCTGCAGGGGATGAGAAATACTCCTTGGCAAGCTGGTAACCTGCGTCCATGGAGCTCTTTCCTGAGCTGAGGTTGTCCTTGAAGCTGACATTCATCCCGAGCTCTGCGCAGGCCTTGATCACTCCGTCAGCCCTGAGGCTGTGCGTAAGGCTTCCCTCTCTGCGGCCCAGATACAGGATGTTGCGGTGGCCCATCTTATAAAGGTACTCCACCCCTATCCTGGCGCCTGCGGCGTTGTCTATGGCAACATAGCTTGCCTCGCCGTCCTGAAGGTTCTCAGAGACATAGACCACAGGCACATCCGTCTGGTAGCCGGAGAGGTTCCTGGCAGTGTCATGGCCTGCGGGGATGACGATAATACCGTCCACCCTGCGTCCCAGGAGGAGAGAGAACTGCCTCTTCTCAAGCTCAAGGTCATAGGAGGAGTTGCAGACCATCAGGTTGTATCCCCTCTCCCTGGCTGCGACCTCGATGGCCTCAATGAGCTCGCTCATGAACGGGTTGTTGATGCTGGCAGTCACCACACCTATGATGTCGGTCCTCTTACGGACCATGGAACGTGCCACCGAATCCGGGATGTACTTCATCTCTTCGCAGATATTGAGGATCCTCTCGCGTGTGGCATCGCCGATCTCAGGGCTTCCGGAGAGCGCCCTTGATACTGTGGCATATGAGACATTCGCCACCTTGGCGATCTCTTTTATGGTTACCTTCTCCACTATAAGACTCCAGTCTGAATCCAGGTGCCAAGCCGCCGGGGCGACATGTCACCAAAGGTTTCATGAAAACGTTTCCATCTTAATTCTAAGTGGCAGAAACGGTATTTGTCAAACAAATAGAAACAAAACAATTCGTTTGACAAATCAGGCGAGCTCTATTAGAATCGAATTGTACGCAAACGTTTTCGAAATAAGGAAAGCCACACGTGATAGACACCGTTCTGTTTGACATCGGAGGAACCCTCATTACCCAGAGCCACGATGACGGGAGGCTGCTCATATTCACAAGGTATGCAAGGTCTCTCCTGGGGGATGCCATCCCCGCAGGCATGACAGACGGGGAGCTCTCCGCACTGATCCGTGACGGGGCCGAGACCTACAAGCACTGGGGCGAGCAGACAAAGGTCGAGCTCAGGCCGCTTCAGATCTGGAAGGATCATATCCTCAGTTCATTCGATATACCGGAAGAGGGAATCGCGATTGCCGCAGAGAGCCTCTCCTTCTGCAACGACTACATAAGACTCATCAACAAGCCGCGCGAGGGACTGAGGAAGATGCTTGAGGAGCTCAGGGCCATGGGCCTCAAGGTCGGAGTGGTGACAAACACAATATCGCTTACCTTCGCGGACCATATACTTAAGGAATTTAATGTATCAGATCTGATCCAGGACATCGTCAAGTCCTGCGATGTGGGGATCAGGAAGCCGGACGCGTGTATATTCGACATCGCAATGAGGCGCATAGGATCGACCAAAGAGACCACCTGCTATGTCGGGGACACTATCTCACGTGACATTCTGGGAAGCCGCAACGCTGGCCTTGCAATGTGCATCCAGATTAGAAACCCCTCCGTTGCGCACAGGGACAAGGACTTCCAGGGCCCCGGCGCCCCGAAGGCGGATCATATCATAGACAGTCTGACTGAGATTCCAGGAATCATCAGGGAACATAACAAAGCAGTGAGGTGAAGGCATGGTAGACACCATATTTTTTGACGTAGGAAACACGCTCAGGATAGTCATTCCTGACAAGGAGTTCATCGCTAACGCCGAGAGTGAGCTCATGAGGATTGTCCAGACCAAGGAGGACCACGACGCGTTCTTCGCCAAGCTCGAGGAGCGCTGGGTCAAGTACAGGAAGATGGCCAAGACCACATTGCTGGACGCAGGCGAGATGGAGCTCTGGAGAGACCATCTGCTTCCCGACTATGACCCTGAGCTGGTAAGCGCCAACGCAGGCAGGCTCACAAGGCTCTGGCGCGACCATGACGGACGCAGGGTCCCCCGCCCCGACGTCAAGTCCACGCTCATCGAGCTGGACAGGCGCGGCTACACCATGGGAATCATAGCCAACACCATCACGGAGACGGAGATTCCTGACTGGATGTTCGAGGACAAGGTGGCGCATTACTTCAAGACCGTCATCCTCTCCTCCAAGGTCCGCCTCAGAAAGCCCGATCCGGCAATCTACTTCCTTGCCTGCCGCGCCATCGGCAAGAAGCCGGAGAACTGCGCCTACGTCGGAGACAACCCGATCCGCGACGTCCAGGGCACAAGGGACGCAGGCTTTGCGATGATGATCCGCATAGACGAGCCTGACACCATAAAGAAGGAGCCGCAGGAGATCAAGCTGCATCCGGATTACACCATCAACAACATCTCCGACCTGCTGGACATCTTCAAGCCGCTGAAGTGAGCAGCCATCAAGAGAGGAACGCATATGGAAAACAGAGAATTTGACGCAATCTTCTACGATCTCGGAGGAACTCTCAGACTTGTCGAGCGCGATGCCGCGTTCGAGGCTGAGGCAAGAAGAAAGATTGCCGAGATGTGCGGCGAGAAAGGAGACCCGGACGAGTTCTGCAAGTTCCTGGACTACCGCTATGTCGGTTACCGAAAGTGGTGCTTCGAGACCATGAAGGAGGCTCCTGAGGAGGAGCTCTGGACCAAGTGGCTTGCCCCCGAGTATGACAGGGAGCTTATTAAGAAGAACGCCATTGAGCTGACCATTGAGTACCGAAACAAGGACGGACGCCGTGTCGTGGCCCCCAACGGAGCACAGTCAGTGCGTGACATGTACGCTCACGGCTACAAACTCGGAATCATCAGCAACCTGGTCACAAGCCAGGAGATTCCCAGATGGCTCAAGGAAGATGACCTTGAGAAGTACTTCGGAGCGGTCCTCCTCTCCTGTGTCGAGGGAATCAGGAAGCCTGACCCACGTATCAGTGACAAGGCATGCAAGATTCTGGGAGTCACACCAGAGCGCTGTGTCTATATCGGTGATAACCTTGACCGAGATGTTGAGGGAACCCGCCTTGCAGGCTACGGCATGTTCATCCTCTACACCACTCCCGAGAAACTTGCAAAGGAGAAGATCACAGACGCCAACAGGCCTGATGCAGTGATCTTTGACTTCAACGAGCTGAAGGAAATCTTCCCCAAGGCTCCGTACGTCGCATGGGACAAGATAAGAAAGGTCTGATTATAAGACAGAAACTATAAGGAAGAGAAAATGAAAGAGAACATCAAAGCCCTGTTTCTTGACCTTGGCGGAACCTTCAGGGAAGTCTATGAGAACAAGCCCTTCTCTGATGCCGCCAGAAAGAGAATAGCCGAAATCTGCAAGACGGACATGAATCCGGATGAGTATTATGACTTTCTGAACAAGCGCTATGACGTCTACCGCGAGTGGGTCCTGCACTTCATGTGCGAGCCGCCCGAGCAGTACCTCTGGTCCCGCTGGCTCTGCCCTGAGCTTGACAAGGACTACATTGAGTCCTATGCCACCGAGCTCACCTACTACTTCAGAAGGGCCAAAGGCGAGCGTCTTGTGGTCCCCGGAGGCATTGAGACAGTCAAGGAGCTTCGTAAGCGCGGCTACCTTGTCGGT
>JAFZUN010000106.1 GCA_017618315.1 Spirochaetales bacterium | reverse complement strand
TTCCTATGCCGTAGCTTCCCATGATCACAGGCTTTCTCTGGCCGTTCTCGTCCTGATAGTAGCAGTTCATGGCCTCCGAGTATCTTGTTCCGAGCTGGAAGATGTTTCCGACCTCAACGCCCTTTGAGGCTGAGAGCGGCTTTCCGCATGTGGGACACCTGTAACCGTCAGCTGCGCTTGCAATGTCCGCGACTGTTCCGGTGTAGTCTGTGCCGAAGTTGGTGTTCTTGAAGTGGTAGCCATCTTTGTTGGCGCCTGCAACAAGGTTGTTTGACTTTGCAACGGAGTCATCGACAATGATGATTGTCCCCGCCTTGCATCCGATTGGTGATCCATAGCCCGGAACCATGCCTGCTGCAAGGATTTCCTCATCATGTGCGGGTCTGAGGCTATTTGCCTTGGCTGCGTTCTGGAGTTTGTTCTCCTCAATGTCCATGTCGCCACGGACAATGCCCACAACCAGTTTGTCCTCTTCCTCTCCGGTCTGGTCATTGATGAATGTGCCTACCATGAACAGCGCCTTTGCCGTCTTTCTTGCCGGGATGTCCAGAAGCTTGCACAGATCCTCGATTGTCTTTGTTCCCGGGGTTGGCACAAGCTCCTTTGCCTTCGGATCCTCTTCATAATAGTCCTTCTGGAACCTTGCGACCTGACGGTTTGCGGTGTAGCCGCAGGCGGGACATGTGATGATTGTGTCCTCACCGATTGGTGAGAGGTACATGTACTCGTGTGCGACCTTTCCGCCCATCATGCCGCTGTCTGATCCCACTGCAATGACAGGAAGTCCGCATCTCTTGTAGATGCGGAAGTAGGCATCGTAATGAGCCTTGTAGACCTTTTCAAGGCCTTCCTGGTCCTTGTCAAAGCTGTAGCTGTCCTTCATGGTGAACTCGCGCACGCGGATCAGGCCTGCTCTGGGTCTGGGGTCGTCACGCCATTTTGTCTGAAGCTGGTAGACCAGAAGGGGGAGTCTCTTGTATGAGTCAATGATGTTCCTTCCAAGATCCGTGGCACATTCCTCGTGTGTCATGGCAAGGACCATGTCCCTGTCGTTGCGGTCCTTGAAGCGGCTCATCTCCTTGTCGATGCTGTAGAAGCGGCCTGTCTCCTTCCAGAGGTCTCCGGGGTTCACTACCGGCATCAGGAGTTCCTGGGCTCCAAGTGCGTTCATCTCTTCCCTGACAATGGCGGATATCTTCTGGATTGATCTGTATCCGAGCGGAAGAAGTGAGAAGATCCCGGCTGCGAGCTGGTCGATGTAACCTGCCCTCAGAAGGTACTCATATCCCTTGCAGTCAGCTCCGTTTGGTGCTTCCCTGAGGGTCTTTGAAAACAGTCTGCTCTGTCTCATTCATTTACTCCTTATGACCCCTTGATTATATTCTTTTGTCTGTTGCAGTACAATGAATTTGAGTGATATTATGAATCGATAATATCAATAGAGTGAGGAACGCTAATGCTTGATAAACAGACCATTGAGTCTTTGACTGCAAAAGCAACAGACATCAGGATTTCAACAATCCGTGAGATCGCGCACCTCGGAAACGGACATATCGGCGGAGCCATGTCCATTGTCGAAGTGCTCACATATCTCTACTATCACGAGATGAACATTGATCCCTCCAACCCCAAGATGGAGGGCAGGGACCGCTTCGTGTGCTCAAAGGGACATGCAGGTCCTTCCGTCTATGCCACACTGGCAGAGAAGGGTTATTTTCCCAAGGACTGGCTCATGACATTGAATGTGGGCGGAACAAATCTACCAAGCCACTGCGACATGAGAAAGACTCCCGGTGTTGACTTCACCACGGGATCTCTGGGACAGGGCTTCAGCGCTGCAGTGGGAATTGCCCTGGGACAGAGGCTTAAAGGCGAGAAATCCTATACATACACGATCATCGGAGACGGTGAGAGTCAGGAAGGCCAGATCTGGGAGGCTGCGGAATTCGCATCCAGCCAGAAGCTGGGCAATCTGATTGCTTTCACGGACTTCAACCGCCAGCAGCTTGACGGCTACACAGCCGACATCATTAACATGGATAACATCGATACCCGCTGGCTTGGTTTCAACTGGCACGTGCAGAGAATCAACGGCCACGACTACAACCAGATTGCCGATGCCATTGAGAAGGCAAAGGCCGTGAAGTGCCGCCCGAGCATGATCATCCTTGATACAATCAAGAGCAAGGGCTATGCCCCCGGAGAGGGAATCAAGGCCAACCACAGCATGGCAATCAGCCATGAGAACGAGGAATACGCAATCAGCGTCCTGAACGGAGGTGCAAAATGAGAGACGTTTCTGACATCAAAGACATGAGAGATGCCCTCATGGCCGCAATCATCGATCTTGCCAAGGAGCACCCTGAGGTTGTATTCCTGGATTCCGATCTTTCTAGCTGTATCAACAGCGGACCGTTCGCAAAGGAGTTCCCGACAAGGTTCTTCAACTGCGGCATTGCAGAGGCCAACATGGTTGGAGTGGCAGCAGGTCTCTCCTCAATGGGTTTTGTGCCTTATGCACATTCCTTCGGATGCTTTGCCTCAAGGCGTGCATATGACCAGTTCTTCCTGTCTGCTAACTACGCCGGCCAGCGTGTCCACCTGATCGGAACAGATGCAGGTGTCACCGCACAGATCAACGGCGGAACACACATGCCTCTTGAGGATGTAGGTCTCATGAGACTGATTCCGGATCTGATTGTCCTAGATCCGTCTGACAACCAGAGCATCTATGATCTGACCATCCAGGCCTATGAGACAGGACACTGCACTTACACAAGACTGCGCAGGAAGGGTGGATCTCTCCGCTATAAGCCGGGAGAGGTCAAACTCGGAAAAGGCAATGTGCTTGCAGAGGGTTCTGACCTTGCCATAGTGGCCTGCGACCAGGTCATTGTGGATGAGGCAGTGAAGGCAGTTGAGATTCTTGCACAAAAGGGCATTAAGGCAACCTTGATTGACATGCACACAATCAAGCCGCTTGACACAGAGCTTCTGGACAAGGTCTCCCAGAAGACAGGCCATGTGCTTGTCTGTGAGAACGCCCGCTACGCTGGTGGTCTCGGAGAGGCTGTTGCTGCTCATCTTGCCACCACATATCCTGCCAAGATGGACTTTGTCTGCATCGGTGAGAGATTCGGTGAGGTAGGAAAGCTTGATTACCTCATGAAGACCTTCAACTTGCTTGCAGAGGATATTGTCGCCAAGGCAGAGAAGCTTGCAAGAAGATAATTCCTTCGTTTAATTGACAGTTTTCCGTACAGATTTCATTTTCTGAATCTGTACGGAATATTTTTCGTTTTTCTTCCGTACAGAATCGGATTTCGATTTTTGTACGGAAAAGAGTTGCTTATGAAACTGGTTTTTGTAAGACACGGTGAACCCGATTACGAGCATGACTCACTGACAGAGAAGGGCGACCGTGAGGCTGCTCTTCTTGCAGACATGTTGTGCAAGATGGACATCAAGGCTTTCTACTGCTCACCGCTTGGGAGGGCAAGGCGTACTGCATCTTACACCCTTGAGAAGATGGGGCGTGAGGCCGAGGTACTGCCATGGCTTCAGGAGTTCAAGGGACGCTGTGTCAAGCCCAATATCCCCGGTAGGGAGAGCATCTGCTGGGACTGGCTTCCATCAGACTGGACGGAGCAAAAGCTCTTCTACGACAGGGAGAAATGGGTTCTTGCTCCTGAGTTCGAGGGCACGAATGTCAGATCAGAGAATGACAAGGTTGTATCAGGACTGGATGATCTTCTTGCTTCTCTCGGGTATGAGAGATCCGGTGAGCTGTACAAGGCTGTGAGACCCAACAACGATACTTTGGTGTTTTTCTGCCATTTTGCGGTGCAGTGTGTGATTCTGGGCCATCTTCTGGGAATATCGCCCTTGGTACTTTTCCAGGGCCTCATGGCTGCCCCTACCGGAGTGACCACTGTTGTCACAGAGGAGCGCAAGGAGGGCATCGCTGCCTTCAGGATGCTTGAATTCGGATCTGTGCCACACCTGTACGTTGCAGACGAGAAGCCCTCATTCGCAGGCAGATTCTGCGAATGCTATTCAAATACTGAAGAGCTTCACTGATTTCTCTATTTTTCAACGAATGCAGCGGCCTTTGCCTATCTCGCGGTAGACGGCGCGGATCTGCGCGTCCTCACAGCCGTTCCAGGGCTTGTCACGGTTCTCGCTCTTGTAGTGCTCTATCATGTACACCAGATCGGAAGCATTTGTCTCAAGTCTTCTCTGCTGGAGCTCGGCAAGTGCCTGCGAGAACTGTTTCTGCTGTTTAGAGTCTAAAGCATCAAGGGACATCCTGAGGATGTGGGCCATGTGATGCAGGCAGAAGCCCTTGCTCTCAGAGAAAGCCTTGCGGAACTCGGGATCTTGGCCCCAGATGTAGGGGATTGTGAAGCAGTAGCGGTCAAGGCGGTCTCTCATACGCTGGCAGATGAGGCAGCCTTGCTCCCTATGGCCCAGAACATCATCAAGACTGGCCACAGTTTTCTTCAGGTTCTTTGGATTCTCCATGTCCCTGAATATCTTTTTCAGATCCTCCCTGGTTCTCTCCAGATGCGTCTCCCACATCACGGCCATTGAGTTTGGATGTCCTGACTCCACGAGTTTAGCTGTATGGATTGTGCAGAATCCTGTGGAATTGACCCTGACGCGGGTCTCCGGATTCATGACTGATGAACCGAGGAAAAACTCAAGGCTGTCTTTCTCTGCCTGTTGCATGAGGTCACATATGAAGCATTCGCTCTGGCTTCTAATGCCGTCCCATACGGGAATAGTCTCTAGCTGGTATTTGTTTGCCATGGATTTCCCTTTTTACGGATTCAGCGCTTTCTCAGAATCTTGTCTAGGGTGAGCTGGTCCTTGCTCTCCGGGGAATCCTCAAGACTTCTCTTTCTGACAGGTTCCATAGTGAGGGAGTTGCGGTCAAAGTGGTAGTACTCAATCCTGTCCTCGTTGGCGGCGTAAACCAGCAAGTAGTTCTTTTGGGGCATGAATGAGAGAGCAAGCACAAGCTCACATTTGCTCTCACGTCTGAAGCGGATGAGCTCATCTTGCTCGTTTTCTGTGAGGTATTCGTTCCTGCAGGCCACGGACAGAACTTGATGTCCGCTCTCGCGGTCATGAACCAGTATGTCCGGATTGAGGGTTTTGCCTGATCTTGAGAGCATGGGGCAGAGGTCAACGGAGAGTCTTTTGTCTGATTCTGAGATCAGGTCCCTGATGTGCTCGGCAAGCGCATGGGAGAGGGCAATCCTGTTCCTGGGCCATGTGTAAAGCACACTGTCTTTGGCCTCCAAAAGGCCCAAAGCCTTTCCGAAAGTGTCAAATGCCTTGATCTTGCTTCTTCTGGTACTCATGTCTTAATTGTACCAGCAATAATCAGATGTGGCAAAGGAAAATCAGAGAGGGACGCTTATAAAGCCGTTTTCCGTCAGGCGCATCTGAGTTGTGAAGCCCACTTCCTTGAGCAGTCTCTCTGCCTCGTCAAAGTGACAGTTGATGGTGCTGATGCTATGTGAGTCTGAGGAGATGATCACGGGGACCTTGAGTTCATGAAGCCTCTTCAGGATGAACGGGGAGGGATAAGGGGTGTCCCTGTAGCCTTTGCCGATTGCGCCTGTGTTGACCTCGAAGATCTTTCCTGTCCTTGCAAGCCTGTCTATGTAATGCAGGGCAAGTGTCTTGTACTTTGGAAGAGTGTCATCAAAAAGCTTTCCGCCCTCGTTGAACTTCGTGTACAGGTCAACGTGTCCTATGATGTCAAACGGCACTTCCTCTGCAAATGAACAGAGTTCCTCAAAGTAACATTCCATGAGTTTTTCAACTGAACCTGTGGCTTTCAGGGCCTTGTTCCATTCCTCCGGGGTGTAATCGACGGAGTACGGGCCCTCCTGTGTCCAGAACAGATGATCCGAGCCTATGGTGTAGTCACAGCGTGGGTCAATGACGGGTCTTTTCTCTCCTGATATCCTGGACTCCAGCTCAAGGCCCTTGAAGATTGTGATTGTTCCGGCATATCTGCGCCTTGCGTTCTCGAGTTCGTTGAAGTATCCGTCGATGTCGGTGATCTGGCAGTCATCGGCGAGGAATCCGGTGGGGCAGTGGCCTGAGAATCCCAGGGAGATGAAGCCCGCGCGGATTGCGGCCTGGATCATCTCGTCTATGGTGTTTCTGCCGTCACAGAAAAGGCTGTGCGTGTGGAGGTTGGATATCGTTGTCATGGTTTTATTCTACATGCTGTTAGGGGTATTGTTCTACTATCTGCGTAGTGATAAGATTTAGTTCACCTAACGGAATATATAAGGAGTACGGTATGAACTTTGATCAGCGTACAGTGACATGCGGACAGCTCAGAGCCGCCGATGCGGGCAAGACAGTGGTCTTGAACGGTTGGGTACACCGTGACAGGAATCACGGGGCACTTCACTTCATCAACCTCAGGGACAGATACGGGATCACCCAGGTTGTTGTCGATGATGATGCAAGCCCTGAGCTCCAGAAGGCAGCTTCCGAGCTCAGGATGGAGTACTGCATTGCTGTCACAGGCGTTGTGAGACTTCGCCCGGAGAACATGATCAACTCAGACATGGATACCGGAGAGATTGAGGTCAAAGCTCAGAAGATTGAGATCCTCTCACGTTGTGCCACACTTCCGTTCATGATTGACGGAGACCAGGTGGTCAACGAGGACCTGCGCCTGAAGTACAGGTTCCTGGATCTCAGATCAAGCGGCATGCAGCAGCGCATCCGCCTGAGACATGAGTTCATCAAGGCAATAAGGGATTTCCTCTGCGACGAGGGTTTCTACGAGATCGAGACCCCCACACTTATCAGGTCCACCCCTGAGGGTGCGAGAGACTTCCTTGTCCCGTCAAGAAAGTATCCCGGAAAGTTCTACGCCCTGCCTCAGAGCCCTCAGCTCTACAAGCAGCTTCTGATGGTCAGCGGATTTGACAAGTACTTCCAGATTGCACGCTGTTACCGTGATGAGGACTCCAGAGGAGACAGACAGCTCGAGTTCACACAGCTGGACCTTGAGATGAGTTTTGTCAAACGTGACGATGTCCTGGGTCTGATGGAGAACCGCTTCGGCTATGTGTTCAAGCGTGTGATGAACTATGAACTTCCCGCACATTTCAGGAGAATCGATTACTTCGACTCAATGAACACATACGGATGCGACAAACCGGATCTGCGCTTCGGATGCGAGATCAAGGATATTGCCGAGATTGTCTCAAAGTCCTCTTTTGAGGCCTATAAGGAAATTCTTGCTGCAAAGGGCTACGTCAAGGCCATTGTCGCTCCAAAGACAGAGGGATTTGACTTCACCAGAAAGTATCTGGATGAGGTCGGAGAGGCCGCAAAGGTCTACGGCGCCAAGTTCGTGCCGTTCATCAAGGTCGGCGCGGGCAATGCTCTCTCAGGAAGTGCGGCCAAGTTCTTTGTGGGACTTGAGGCCGAGCTATGTTCATTCCTCGGTGCAAAGGAAGGCGATGTGATCTTCATGGTGGCACAGGAGTCCTGGAAGAAGTGCTGCGCATCAGCCGGTGCAATCAGGTCCAAGCTCGGAAAAGACCTCAAGCTCATCAAGCCGGGCTTTGAGTTCTGCTGGATTGTCGACTTCCCGCTCTTTGAGTACACCGAGGACGAGGGTCACTGGGAGGCTGCTCACCATATGTTCAGCATGCCTCAGGCTCGTTTCATCCCGACTCTTGAGGAGAATCCGGGTGAGGTTCGCGGAGACCTGTACGACATGGTCTGCAACGGCTATGAGTGCGCTTCAGGTTCTATCAGAATCCACGATGTCGAGCTCCAGAAGAGGATCTTCCGCATCTGCAACTTCTCGGATGAGGAGGCGGAGAAGAAGTTCGGCTTCCTGCTCAATGCGTTCAAGTTCGGACCGCCA
This sequence comes from Spirochaetales bacterium, assembly GCA_017618315.1. GTDB lineage: Bacteria > Spirochaetota > Spirochaetia > Sphaerochaetales > Sphaerochaetaceae > UBA9732. The sequence goes on along the minus strand of JAFZUN010000106.1, from coordinate 10,656 downwards.
CCACACGGCGGAATTGCTCCCGGCATTGACCGTCTTGTCATGATCATGAGCGAGCAGAACTCCATCCGCGAGGCTATTGCGTTCCCGAAGAACAGCTTTGCCGTCTCCCCGATGGATGACTGCCCGAATGATGTTGACCAGAAGCAGCTGGATGAGCTGAAGATCACATTTAAAATTGATAAGTGAGCATGTAAATATTCGGGCAAATACCGCGTCAATCGCTTGCGCCGTGCACAAAGCACTGTCGCGCGCTCGCTCCTTGTCTTTGCCTCGACTATTTCCATGCCGGTAAGAATATGAGTGCACTATATATTGTAGCAACACCGATAGGCAACCTCGATGACATCACGCTTCGTGCGATAAGCACGTTGCGTGATGCAGATGTCATTGCCTGTGAGGACACTCGCCACACACAGAACCTGCTCAATCACCTTGATATAACCGGAAAGCGCCTGATTGCTTGTCATGCGCACAATGAGGCAGCTTCCAGTCAGGGAATAATAGGGCTTCTTGAACAAGGTCTTTCCGTAGCTTATTGCTCAGATGCCGGCACTCCCGGTGTGAGTGATCCGGGAAGCCGTCTGGTGCGTGCCGTGCGCTCTGCTGGCTTTGATGTTGTTCCCATTCCTGGTGCAAGTGCATCTGTGACCCTTATCTCCGCAAGTGGGCTTAACGGAAAGACATTCACTTTTGAGGGTTTTCTGTCGCCCAAGAGCGGTAGGCGCAAATCAAGGCTGCGTGAGCTTCTTGACCGGGAGGAGGCCTTCATTGTATATGAGTCTCCGTTCCGCATCCTCAAGACCCTGGGTGAGCTCAGGGATCTGGACGACACACGCCATCTTGTGCTTGGCCGTGAGATGACAAAGGCTTTTGAGCAGTTCATCTACGGGACACCGTCTGAAGTGATCTCACAACTCAAGGTTGTGAAGGGCGAGTTCGCACTTGTTGTCCTTCCGCCGGACAGGGCAGCCTCCGATGATTCCTCCGAGGAAGAAGATGCTGACTGAGCAGAAGCTGCTTTCCCTGAAGGAAAATACCCGTTTGAGAAAAATCTCGATGATCCTCTCCCAGAATGCCCATGACATCAAAACGGGCAAGACTCCTGATTGGGATTATCTGGACATGGTTATTGCCATGGCTGGTCTTGAGGCTGTTCCGCGGGAAGTTGCCGATTCAGATCCCAGAAGGGCAATGCTAATCCTTCAGGACTATGCGGGCATTCTTCTGGCAAGGCTCGGCTCTGAGCCTAGTGACTGGGATATCACGGACAGCATAGGGAATCTTGATGTCTCCAAACGCCTTATTCAGGACAAGATTCTCATCCTTGACCGTCTGAGAAGCCCTTACAACGTGGGAGCCGTTTTCCGTAGCGCAGACAGCTTCGGAGTAAAGAAGATTATTCTTATAGAAGAGACAGCAAGTCCCGATCATCCGCATGCAAGGCGCACCTCCAGAGGCTGCACGGACACGGTGGACTGGCAGTACATGACAGAGGAAGAAGCAGTCTCATATCTTTCTTCCTGCAACATGCCGGTTCTGGCTCTGGAGCTCGGAGGAGAGGACATCAACACCTATAAGTTCCCTCCCTGCGGGGTGGCCATTCTGGGAAACGAGGAATTCGGAATCAGTCCGGCTCTTCTGAAGTGCTGCACCGACAGAATCACCATCAATACCGCAGGCACAAAAGGCTCATTGAACGTCTCCGTTGCCACAGGCATCCTCCTCCAGCGCTGGTTCTGAAACTGTTTCTTGAAGTGTGGTAAATTTCGCCACATACGTGCTTCTGTTTCTTTTCTTGTTTTGCTCTGTTTTGTTAACTCTTTGATTTTGAAGGAATTATGTGGACTTGGCACGCCTTGTGCTATTTAGTGAGTGTCCGGCAACGGATGAAAACAAAGCGAATAAGGAGACGTGCTATGAACGTATTTAAAAGAATCCACGACATTTTCAGCTCAAATGTGAATCATGCTCTCGACAAGATGGAGGATCCGGCAAAGATGATCCGCTACACCATCGTTGAGATGGAGAACAGCCTTTCAAAGGCCAAGGAGTCTGCAGCCCAGACACTGGCCAACATCAAGGCGCGTGAGGTGGAGCTCAAGACAGAGAAAGAGGCAGTTGCCCGCTGGGAGGTCAGAGCTCAGCTTGCAGTGAAGAACGGCAAGGATGATCTGGCACGTGAGGCTATCTCAGAGAAGCAGAAAGCAGGTGCAAAGGTCACAGCCCTTGAGACTGAGATTGCCGAACTGAAGAACATTAATGCAAGTCAGGAAGCCCAGATCGTCAAGCTCACAGAGAAGCTTGAGGAGGTCAAGGGCAAGGAGAGGACCCTTGTGGCAAGAGCACAGCATGCCAAGGAGAGGATCAAGATCGAGAAGCAGATCAGCTCAACTGACTGCGGAGCCGCCATCAAGAGATTCAATGAGATGGAGGAGAAGGTCGAGCGCCTTGAGGCAGAGGCAGCAGTTGCCGCGAAGAATTATGAGAACGAGGCAAAGTTCACCGAGATGGAGGCCAATGACAGTGTGGACAAGGAGCTTGCCGACATGAAGGCCAGACTGAACGGTTCTGTGGTGATCGGAAATCCCGAAGAGCCGGCTGAGGCTCCGGTGAGCCAGGCTAAGAAGGGTTGACCTTATGCTTGCGGTACAGGCCCCTGAACTGGTCATAGGTGATCTTCATGAGCTTTGCGGCTTCACGCTGATTGCCCTGTGCCTGCTTAAGGGCACGCTGTACAAAGCTTGCTTCAAGAGCATCCTTGGTCTGATCAAGGCTGTCAAGGGGAAGGCTGTCAAAAGAAAACTCCTTCTTGCCTGCCTGATCTGATTCGGACATATCGGTTTTTTCAACTTCCAACACTTTGGGGGCATCGTTTCCATCATATGTGTAGGGATTCCGGAAAGGATCCAGTACTATGGACGAGATGATGTCCCCTTTGCTTCTGTAGACGGCACGCTCGATTGTATTCTTGAGTTCACGGACGTTTCCGGGCCAGCTGTATGACCTCAGGAGCTGCTGCACTTCTTCGGTGAAAACCGGAATGTCCTGTCCGCATTCCATGGCCATGCGCTGTGCAAAGTAGCTGGCCAGAAGCAGGATGTCGTCACCCCTTTCCCTGAGCGGCGGTATGAAGACCACCTCAAAGCTCAGTCTGTCAAGAAGGTCTTCCTTGAACTTGCCTTCCCGGCACATCTGCTTCAGGTCCGCGTTCGTGGCTCCGATGATTCTTACGTCGGCTTCATGAGTCACGGACGATCCCACTCGTTCATAGGTTCCGTACTCTACGACCCTGAGGATCTTCTCCTGGACCTGCATGGGGATGTTTCCGATTTCATCCAGGAACAGTGTTCCGCCCTGGGCCTCCTCAAAGCGTCCTTTTCTTGTCTTGTTTGCACCGGTGAACGCTCCCTGCTCATAACCGAACAGCTCGCTTTCTATCAATGACGGCGCAAGGGCAGCACAGTTGACGGTGACAAGGTTCTTCTGCCAGCGCTTGGACAGGTAATGGAGCCTGCTTGCCGCCATTTCCTTTCCGCTTCCGCGTTCTCCGATGACAAGTACGCTCCTGTCCACCGCCGCGGCATCGGCGATGCGCTGCTGGAAGTCGAGGAAAACCTCGGATTCACCTATGTAAGTGTCGTTGTAGCTGCTCATGTGGTAAAATTTACCATATATCGGCAACTTTTACCAGCGATTACCTCTAATGATATATGAAAACATGCTTCCGGACGTCCGGAACGGACTTGGCACGCTCTTTGCTATAGTTCTTGTGTGACCGCTGAAAGGCGGACATAATACTGACGATTAAGGAGATTGGACATGGGAGTTTTTTCTAGGTTCATGGACATAATCAATTCAAACATCAATTCCCTCCTCGATCATGCAGAGGATCCGGAAAAGATGATCAAGCTGATGATCAACGAGATGGAAGACACCATCATCGAGATCAAGACCAACTGCGCTGCGGCAATCGGAACCGAGAGTACCTCAAAGCGCAAGGCCGCAGAGCTCCAGGGTCTGGTCGACCGCTGGCAGAAGAGAGCCGAGCTGGCAATCTCCAAGGGCCGCGACGATCTTGCCCGCGAGGCACTTCTGGAAAAGAAGAGGCTTGCCGAGGAGCTTCAGAAGCTCAACGCCGAGTGCGAGCGCTACGAGCAGCTGGTGAAGAAGTACAAGGACGACATCGAGAAGCTGGAAGAGAAGCTTGCAGGTGCAAAGGCCAAGTACAAGAGCATGCGTGAGCAGGCTGCAAAGGAAGCCGAGGCAAAGCGCAGCTCAAGCGGACCGTACACCTACACCTACAACTGGAGCAGCAGGAACAAGGACGCAGATCCGCTGGACCGCTTCAGCAAGATGGAGGAGCACATCGACAAGATGAGCGAGCGCAAGAACCAGAGTGCCGAAGACAAGGATAAGGAAATCAGGTTCAAGGACCTTGAGGAGCAGGAAGAAATCGAAAGTGAGCTCGAGAAGCTCAAGAAGAACATGAACGGCTGAGCCGACAAGATAGAAGGGGAAAAAAACAATGGCTACAAGAAGACTTTACAGATCAAGGAACGGAGAGATCCTGGGCGTATGCAAGGGCATTGCCGAATGGAGGGATTATCCTGTCGACACAATCAGACTGATTGTCGTCCTCATATCGATCTTCACCGCAATCGCACCGTGCCTTGTGATCTATTTCATCCTGGGACTGATCCTTCCTGTCAATCCTTACGAGGACGACAACTATGAGAGAGGCTACCAGGACGGACGCAAGGACGGCCGCAGGGACCAGCGCAAGGGCGGAAGGAAAGGCAGGACCTATTACTACAACCCCGAGCCTGAGGATTTCGTGAAGGAAGAGACCAAGGGCGAGAGTGCCGAGGAATACGAGAGACGCAAGAAGGAGTCCGACTGGGACAACCGCTTCAGCAACAGCTGATTCCAACGAATCATGGATATAGACATAGCCCGGATGCACTGCGGTGTTCCGGGCTTTTCCGTAAACTGAACGTGTGATAGGATTGAGTCGTGAGTTTTCTGCATTATTGTTACTATGCGATTCTGATACTCTCCATTGTGCTGACCGGACTGTACATGCTGGTCTGGAGACGGCATTACGACGTCCACATCACACTGTTGTTCGTCCTGATCCCGATAGTCAATCTTGCGCACCTCCTGCTTGCGGAGTCAAAGACTTTGGATGCCGCACTTATGGCCGCCAAATTAATCTATCTGGGAGGTCCGTTCCTGCAGCTCCTGATAATGCTCTCCGTGTTCGGTCTTTGCAGAATCAACGTCAACAGATGGATACGCGTGGCGCTTCTGCTCCTATGCATCGTCGGATACTTCTTTGTACTGACCATCGGCAGGATCGGCCTGTTCTACAAAAGCGCAACACTGGTCTCCGCTCATGGAGTGAGCACTCTGCACAAGGTCTACGGACCGATGCACACGTTCATGCAGGGCATCGTGATCCTCTATTTCCTCATAAGTGTCGTAGTCATAGTGCGTACGATGCTCAGGAACAACCAGATAGGCAGGAAGATCCTGATCATGATGATTTTTCCCGAGATTGTTTCCGTTTTCGGTTATTTCATCGGAAGGATACTTGTCCCCGATGTCGAACTGCTGCCGCTGACATATGTGTCCGCGCAGCTGGTGTACCTGCTGATTGCCAGAAGGCTGAACCTCTATGACGTCACCGAGACGGTCATGGCCGCAATGGCGGAGAGCGGAGACACCGGCTTCATAACGTTCGACTCGAAGTACAATTATCTGGGAAGCAACGCAACAGCCAGACAGATCATGCCGAAGCTCAATGACCTATCCGTGGACCTGAGCCTCAAGCGAAGCTCCAGCATGGATAAACTGCTGACGCCCTGGCTCAAGGCGTTCGACGAAAAACCTACGGATACAGCATCCAACGGCCATTTCTACGAGAAAGGCGATAAGATCTATCTCTGTACCGTCGGAGAGCTTAACCTGAGCAAAAGGAAGAACGGCTACAGGATCGTCATCACGGACGATACCCTGGACCGCAAGTACATAAAGCTTCTGGACGGATTCAATCAGGATCTCAAGGAGCAGGTGGCAAAGAAGACGGCGGACATAGTCAGGATGAGCGACAACCAGATACTCAGCATGGCAGTCATGGTTGAAAGCCGTGACAACTCCACCGGAGGCCACATCCGCAGGACAAGCGATGTAGTGCGTATGCTCGTGGACACCATGAGGGAAAGGCATCTGGTCCCGGAAGGCTACAACCTGACCGATGACTTCTGCAGGATGCTCATCAAGGCGGCACCTATGCACGATCTGGGAAAGATTGCCGTCGATGATGCCGTGCTGCGCAAGCCCGGACGCTTCACGCCCGAGGAATACGAGAAGATGAAGACCCACGCCGCCGAGGGAGCGCGTATAGTCCATGAAATCCTGAAGGACACGTCGGACGATGCCTTCCACCATCTTGCCGAGAATGTGGCCCATTACCACCACGAGCGCTGGGACGGCAAAGGCTATCCTGAAGGTCTTTCGGGCGACGCAATTCCGCCCGAGGCCCGCATCATGGCCGTTGCCGATGTCTACGATGCCCTTGTGAGCAAGCGCGTGTACAAGGACAGCATGTCGTTCGCACAGGCGGATTCCATCATGCTGGAAGGCATGGGCAGCCAGTTCGACCCGCACCTCAAGGACGCCTACGAGGCGGCAAGACCAAAGCTGGAAGCATACTACAGCAGTCTGGAAGATAACGGTGAGAGGAAAAAGCCGGAGATTTGCACTTAATTCGGCTTGGAAAGTTCGTACAGTTTCCTGAGTCTGTTCTCTATGATGTGGTTGATTGTGTCAGGCGGGAAGTTTCCCTTTACATTGCGTATTCCGCTCTGACGCAACGTCAGTATCTCCATTCCTTCGTCGATGGTGGAAATGGGGTAGATGTGGAACTTCCTGTCTTCGATCGCCTTCAGCACCCTGTCCGGCAGTATCAGCGTCTTGATGTTCTGTCTGGGGATTATCACGCCCTGACGGCCGGTAAGGCCCATGAGCTCGCATATGGTGTAGAACCCCAGTATCTTCTCGTTGATTCCTCCCACAGGCTGTATGTCTCCAAGCTGATTGACGGATCCCGTGACCGCTATGTCCTGACGTACCGGAATCTCGCCGATGGCAGACAGCAGGGCGAACAGCTCAGCCGACGAGGCGCTGTCGCCGTCCACTTCCGCATAGGACTGCTCGAAACAGATTCCCGCATAGACGGACAGGGGGAAGGTCCGCGCATACTGCTTGCGCAGATATCCCTGAAGGATGAGAAGACCCTTGTCGTGTATTTCTCCGGAAAGACCGGCTTCATGCTCGATGTTCACGATTCCTTCCGATCCCGGGGCAACCGATACGGAAATGACCGTGGGGGTTCCGAATGAGGCAAGGCCCCTGTCCATTACGGCAAGGCCGTTTATCACGCCGACCTTGGAACCTTCGAGCGATATCACCATCTCTCCGTTCTGGATCTCCTGGTTTATCTTGTCCTCGGTAAGGCTGTTTGCAAAGTCACGTTCCTCCATGGCCTTCGTGATGCAGGACGCATCTATGCACGCCAGGTTCTCGCGCCTGGCTATGTAGTCCGCTTCCGAAAGGAGGTCGCTGAGGAAAGAGAGCTTGGTAGTCAGCTCGTCACGCATCTCGGCGTACCATGAGCTGTAGACCAGAAGCTGGCATATGGCGGTATCAGAAACCTCTTTGAGATTGTTTTTGCGTGCCATATCCAGAAGATAGGCCATTGTTCCCCTGATGTTCTCATCGGAAGCCGGCATCGAGAAATCGAACTCCGCCGATACCTTGAACAGCCTCAGGAACTCGTCGTCTGACTCGCAGAAGTGGTCGTAGAGTTCGTCGCTTCCTATCAGGATCAGCTTGGTTCCCACGGGAGAAGTCACCGGTCTGATGAACGGGATGTCGCTGTCCTTGCTCCCCGGAACTATGAAGCTCGAGCTTTCGGCATAGAGCTTGAGGCTGTCCCACAGGCCTTCCTGCGACAGGACTTTGTCAGCCCTCACTACAAAGAATCCTCCGGCGGCGTCAAGCAGGGATCCGGATGTAAGCCTCATGTGAGCGTAGCCGCTCCTGCCCGTAATCTGGCCGAAGAGATTCGTCTTGGTGGGGTGGTACTCCTCCACCAGGGGACAGCCGTCGCGGCCAGCGTTGTCGCACACGAGGTTGATCCGGTATTTGTCCGATTCGGAGACTCCCGATCTCAGCGCCTCCTGGACTTGAACCAGATACTGGTCCAGAAGCACATCCTGTGTGCCGTTAGTCCGCAGGTCCCTTACCCTGTCCATGGCTTCCGTGAACCTGCATTCATCCACAAGTGCGGCAATATCGTCCATCGCACTCTTGATCGCCGATCCGGAAGGGGACTTCACCGTGATCAGGAACGGTCTCTGCGGCTGCTTGAAGTTGTGGCAGTACATCACGTCGAGCACCGGACGCCGTGCGGAGATGGATGCGGCGATTTCCCTTACGGCACTGTGGCGTCCGGTTCCGTCCTCTCCGCTGATGTAGATGTTGTAGCCCCTGGTGTTGACGTTCATGCCGGTCTCAAGTGCCTTCATTGCACGCGGCTGTCCAACGATTCCGGCCTTGCCGCAGGCTTTCCTCAGCTCTGCAATCCTCCGGATGTCATATGTGAATTGCGCCTGGGCGGCGCTGAGCTCTTCGTTCTTCATGACAGTAATGTTATGTGCTGGAAAAACCCATGTCAACAAAGTTCCGGCTGTGTTATCATTCAGGCTATGAAACTCAGAGAATTTGTCGACAGGATGTCGGATGTTCTGGAAATCGGTAACTTCTACGGTGCCGATCCTTCCCAGAACGGCCTGCAGGTAGGTGATTTCAACGCGGATATACGCAAAGTTGCCTTTTCGGTGGATGCAAGCCTTGATACCATAAAGGCTGCCATAGCGCAGAAGGCGGATGTACTTTTCGTCCATCACGGACTGTTCTGGGGCAATTCCCAGACGATTACCGGACGCCACTACGAACGCATCAGCACCATGATCAGGAACAACCTTGCGCTGTTTGCATGCCATCTCCCGCTTGATGCCCATCTGACCTACGGAAACAATGCACAGATGGCCATGAAGCTGAATCTCCGGGACATCGAGCCCTTTGCCAAGTTCCGTGGTGCATATGTCGGAGTCAAGGGACGCTTTGCCTCCCCGGTGACTGCACAGCAGATAATCGAAATGCTGGGCGTCAGGGTGAACGACACCAATTTCGCGCTCAAATGCAGGGGAAAGAAGTTCGCCAGCGTGGGAATCGTGTCCGGAGACGGTGCGGGAGATGTCTACACGGCCATGGACGAAGATCTGGATCTGCTGATTACCGGCGAGAGCCGCTACTCCACGATCAACGACTGTCTTGAGGACGACATGAGCATGCTGTGCCTGGGTCACTACGAGACCGAGACTTTCGGCGTCAGGGCCATGATGGATTTGGTAGGTAGGGAACTGGGTCTCCAGACGTGCTTTATTGATATGCCTCTCGGTTTGTAATATTATTCCAGCTATGAGAGATTCAAAGCGATTTATGCCTTTCATCCTCACAGCCGCCCTTGTGCTTGTCGACCAGATCTCGAAGCTTCTGGTCATGAAGTACATCCCGCTGAACACCGTGGGTGCGAGCATTTTCGGTGATTTCCTGATCATCTGCCATGTCCGCAACACCGGAGTGGCGTTCAGCATGGGTGCCGACAGCCCGCTGTTCGTACGCGTGCTGCTGTTCGTGGTGGTCCCGATGCTGCTGATGGGATTCCTGTGCTGGCTTATCGCCACAAGGGGGAACATCCTGACCGACAGGCAGAGATGGCTTGTGGCCGGAATAGCCGGAGGCGGATTCGGAACGCTTGTGGACAGGATCTTCCGTTTCGACCAGGGTGTGGTGGACTTCATCAGCGTGAAGTTCTATGGTATCTTTGGTATGGACAGATGGCCGACCTTCAATCTCAGCGACAGCTTTGTGGTTGTCTTCGTGATTTTGTTCGCAATCTCAGTGATCTTCACCAGGGAGGCAAGGAAATGAAGGAAGAAAACAAGAAGAAAAGAAATACCGCCGTGTTCGTGGCAATCGCCACCGTGGTCAATGTGGCGCTCATGCTCGTGTTCATGCTCGGAGGCTACATCCTCCTGGCCCGTTTCGGCAATCCGGAGAATACAACGGCCAATCAGATCTGGCTTCTGGTGATCTTCCTCGGATCCATCGGACTGTCCTGGTTCATCTACAGCAGGATAGTGAAGTGGTATGCCAAACGTGTGGACGTTGACAAGAAGTTCGCACCGCTGATCACTCCCAGAAGAAGGAAGAGACCGGTTGATGAAGACGAGGAAGAGGCTTCCGGCATCAAGAGGTGAACGTGCAGGCTCTCGAGAAGTGCAGATGGTTTCCTTTCAGCGACGAGCCGCTGCTCGTAGGAAAGGAATACATCCCCAAGTTCTGTGATCCTCAGATACTGCTGCCCGAGCAGAGCTGCGACGGCAAGTGGCACATGTTCTTCCATTCGTGGATAGGACTGCATCACTTCACGTCCACAAGCGGCATTGCATGGGAACCGCGCAAAATGATAGAGCTGCGCGGCCACTCGCCGTTCATCTTCACCGAGGACGAGAACTACTACCTCAT
>JAFZUN010000105.1 GCA_017618315.1 Spirochaetales bacterium | reverse complement strand
TTGAGCATCCTGCGTTGCTGGAATGAGAGGTGTGGGATATCCTGGATGAACTGCTCAATGTCCATGACTGAATCTTAATTCACTACTATTTTTTCCTCAAGTGCAGTAGAATCAAGCTCGTGGACGAGAACGCATTTGAAGTCGGTCTGAGCTATCAGGTTGACAAGCAGCTTACAGAGAAAGACCTCAAGGAGAGAAGGGAGAACTTCGAGAAAGCGAAGGCGAAGGCTCATGCCCTGCCTCTGAATCCCGGCTGCTACCTGATGAAAGATGAGAAAGGAACCGTCATCTATGTGGGAAAGGCCAAAAGCCTGAGAAAGCGTGTGAGCCAGTATTTCCTCCCGAACCGTGACCGTAAGACGCAGGCGCTGGTGGAGAAGATCCGTGACATAGACCACGTGATAACCGGAAATGACTATGAAGCGCTGATTCTCGAAAACAACCTGATCAAGAAATACAATCCGCATTATAACATCCTCCTGAAGGACGGAAAGAGCTATCCAATGATCCGCATCACCAAAGAGGATTTCCCTAAGGTTTTCACGACAAGGCGCATCCTCAAGGACGGATCTGAGTATTTCGGACCATATCCAGAGGCTCAGAAGATCAACCAGTACATGGATCTGATTGACAGGCTGTTCTCACTGCGAAAGTGCTCGACTCCACTTCGGACACGTAAACAGCCTTGTCTGTACTATCATATCGGGCGCTGTTCTGCTCCATGTTGCGGGAAGGTCACAAAAGAGGAGTACGGAAAGAGCATTGACCGTATCCGTGGCTTCTTGAGCGGAAGGAACGATGACCTGGAGAAGCAGCTCAGGGACGAGATGACAGTCGCATCCAAGGAGATGCAGTATGAGGTTGCAGCACGCAAGAGGGATCTGCTTCTTGCAGTGCAAAGTGTGTCCAAGGCACAGATGGTGGAGGATTACTCCAACACTGAGAGCCGCGATTATGCCGCAATAGAGATGCGAAGTCCGCTATGTACGGTTGCCCTGATGCAGTTCCGTGACGGAAAGCTCATAGGCCGTGCGCTTTACCGAGCGCAGACCTTCGGTGATGAGTCGGAGACACTCCTGAACTTCCTGACCCAGTACTATGAGGACGGCAGGCAGATTCCGTCAGAGATATATGTGTCACATGAGATTGATGTTGACCTGATCTCAAAGTACTTCAACGAGTTCCTTCACAAGGAGGTCGGAATATCTGTCCCGCGTGAGGGACGTGACTATCGTATCCTTCGCATGGCCGCAGAGAACGCCTCAAGGGATGTCGAGAAACGCCTGAAGAGCAAGGACAACACGCAGGCGTTGGAGATACTGAGGGATATCTGCGGACTTGAGGAACCGCCTGAGCTCATAGAGGGCTTTGACATTGCCCAACTCAACGGTAAGTACACTATGGCAAGCTTAATCTCATTTGTAAACGGTAACCCAAATCCTGCAGGTTACCGCAGATTCAACATAAAGTCGCTGAACGGGGCCATTGATGACTTCGGTGCAATCCGTGAGGCGGTTTACCGCAGATACAGCAGGGTGATTAATGAGAACCTGCAGAAACCGGGTCTTCTGATGATTGACGGAGGCAAGGGACAGGTCAACGTGGCACGCGAGGTGCTGGATGATCTGGGACTTGCCGATGTTCCTGTCGTGGGTCTTGCAAAGCGCTATGAGACAATCGTCTTTGATGACGACAGGCCGGATCTGAGGCTTGATCATTCCAACGAGGGACTGCGGATCCTGATTGCGGTGCGTGACGAGTGCCACCGCTTTGCCACCGGGGCAAACCAGGCCATGCGCAGCAAGGAGGCCAGCTTCCATCTTCTGCAGAGTGTGCCTGGAATAGGAAAGGGCTACAGCGAGAAGATCATGAACGCCTTCACCACACTGGACGATGTGATCCAGTGCTCTGCAGAGGAGATATCCAAACGTGCAGGAATATCACTCAAGGCAGCCGAGAACCTCTTAAAGCGTTTGAAGGTCTGATGTTTTATAGTTGACATTCCTTAATCCCCTTGTCAAAAAACGACGTGTGCGCAATAATTGAAACAATCATGCATCCGCTTGCAGAGATGGTTGAAACAGTATTCAGGGGGATCGGATATGACACAGGATTCAACGATTTACGACATTGCGGCGAAGGCAGGGGTTTCTGCATCCACTGTCTCAAGGGTCATAAACAACTATCCTTACGTGAACAAGGACACCAGGGCAAAGGTCCTCAAGGTCATAGCTGAGAGCAACTACATCAAGAACGATTCGGCAAGGAGCCTTGCCACTCAGAGCACAAAGATGGCCGGAATACTCATAGCCGACGTCAGGACCACACATCACACAGAAGGTGTCTACTACGTCGAGCATGAGTTCTCAAAGAACGGCTATTCATGCCTTATATACAATACCGGAACAGATCCTGACCAGCAGGCCAAGTACATACATCTTCTGAGCCAGAGAAAGGTCGAGGCTGTGGTCCTGATGGGCTCTGTCTTCCAGAACGTGACTGTTCAGAACGCAATAATGGTCAACCTGCCTAACACCCCGGTTGCAATCTGCAACGGATATCTTGACGGCCAGAACATTTACGGCGTCACATCCGATGAGCATGGCGGAGTCATGAACAGCGTGAAGCTGCTTGCGGGAAAAGGACACAAGAACTTCGTGTTCATCACCAATAAGCTCACACCCAGCAATCAGGAGAAGGTCAACGGGTTCAATGACGGTCTCAAGCTCTATGCCGAGGGTGGTAGCTCTGAAGTGATTGAGGTCAAATCCGGGGAAGTGTCTGATTTTGAGGATGCCACCCGCCAGGTAATGCGATCCAAGCCAAACACAGATGCAATCATCTATTCAGAGGATTTCATTGCGCTTGCAGGCCTCCATGCCCTGTATGAGATGGGAATCAATGTTCCCGGTCAGGTCGCGGTTGTAGGCATGAACAATTCCAGATACGCCCAGATAAGCAATCCGGCTCTCACAAGCATAGACAACATGCTCTATGATACAAGCCTTATTGCAGTGCGCAACCTCCTTGAGGTCCTCAAGGGGGAGAGGGTCAATCACAAGATGAGCATTGGCTCCGAGGTTGTGGAGCGTAGCTCGACGTAATGGCATCGACTTTACTTGTCTGTCTTGCAAAAATATCGGTGTTTGTTCTTCTGGGGTTTTTTCTCAGGAAGAAGGGCAAGTTCTCTGATCAGACTCAAAGTGATCTCACCGGAATTCTCTTAAACATTATTGCTCCTTGCGTCATCCTTGTTTCTTCCAAGCAACAGTTTGACAGAAGCTCGGGCAACAGCGTGTTCCTCTGCATAGGCGCGGGCCTTGTCTATTATCTTTTCTGGCTTCTTGTCTGCTTCATCATATTCCGGATCATTCCGGTTGCAGAGAATAAGCGCGGGGTATCGGTGACATCATGCGTGTTCGGAAACACGGGATTCATCGGATATCCGCTTGTGATAGCGCTCCTGGGGCAGGACAGCATGTTGTTCGCCTCCTCATTTGAGATTTGGTTCAACCTTTTCATATTCACGATAGGTGTCCAGCTTATTTCAGGGAAGAAAGGTGATTTCTCCTTCAGGAAGCTGATCACTCCCTGTACAGTCAGCGTTGTGATCTCCCTGATAATCTATTTCTCTCCATACAGGCTTCCGGATGTGGTTTATGACACAATGTCCATGCTCAGCTCAATGATGGTGCCTGTCTCAATGATAATCATCGGTTCGGGTCTGGCAGGCATGGCTTTCAAGTCATTGTTCTCCGACTGGCACGCATATGTGGTTGTGGTCATCCGTCAGATCATTATTCCTGTATCAACGGTCCTGATCCTGAAGCTGATTCCGGCTTTCTCTGATCAGGTGATTTCTGTGATAGCTGTTATTTCAGCTGTGCCGACAGGGTCGTACAATGTCATTCTCAGCAGACGTTACAGCGCGATGGAACAGGTGGATTATGCAAACTCCATTCTGCTTCTGAGTCTTCTGACATCATTTGTCACTCTTCCTCTGATAATCGGGGTTCTTCTTTGAACGGAACGACTTACAGGGCAAAAATCCCAATATTTTTTGCAACCGATTGCAAATTATTAATAAATATAGATTTTTTAGTTGAATTATTACTTGTTGCATGCTAGAGTTAAACTCACCTGAGCATGGATTGAATCCGATTGCAAAAACAGAACGGAGGTGTTGACTGATGAAGTATGAAAACCCCGCCAAACAGAAATATGTCTCAAGGGAGCCGATCATCAACGGCATGGTGAGATTCGCAAATCCGGCACTTGCAGCAATCATCGCTAAGGCCGGTGCAGAGACAATCACGATCGACAATGAGCACTATCCGTTCACAGATGAGGAGATCATCAACATCTGCAGGGCCATTCATGCCAATGGTGCAGAGTGCACTGTCAGGCTCGGAACCAAGAACATGAATGCCATGTACAGGGTGATGGACATGGGAGTTGACGGACTTCTGCTTCCGAACGTGGAGACCGCAGAGGAAGCCCAGATGATAGTGGACTCAATCAAGTATCCGCCTGAGGGAAAGCGAGGCTGCTGCCCCATAACCCGTGCTGCTGACTACGGTGTGAACCTGGACGTCAAGGAATACTATGAGAAGATAAACACCATCACCACTGTGGGAATCATGATTGAGTCCAAGAAGGGATACGAGAACCTTGATGAGATCCTGAAGGTCAAGGGCATTGATTATATGGTGATAGGTCCATCCGATTTCTCCGGCTCTTTTGGGAAACCCGGTCAGGCCGCAACAGACCCTGAGATCAAGGCCGCCATGAAAGATGCCTACGAGAGGATGTCTGCAGCCGGTGTCTCCACCGGTGGTCTTGCATATTTCCCGGAGCAGGCACTTGAGGCTCTCAAGACAGACAAGACATACCTGAATGCGGGATCTGACCTGCAGATTCTGACAAGATCGTTCAAATCTCACATTGACGGCGCGCGCAAGGCAATCAAGGATGCCGGTCTTGAGAGTGACATTGCGGATCCGGTCGAGAAGCTCCGCAAAGGCTTGCCGGTCCTTGTTCCGTTCATCAGAATCGCAGAGCCGGGCATCGCGGAGATCATAGCCATGTCCGGTGCGGACTTCATGATCATAGATGATGAGCATTTCCCGTTCACCGACAAGGAGATCATCAATGTCATCAGAGCTGCCCACGGCAAGGGATGCAAGGTCATTGTCAGACCTCACGACAAGTCAAAGGCGGCAATCGGCAGGATCCTTGACATGGGTGCGGACGGAATCATGGCTCCGCAGGTCCTGAATGCCGAGGAGGCCGAGGCCATTGTCAAGGCCGTCAAGTATGGGCCTCAGGGAAACAGAGGACTCTGTCCCATCACAGCCGGAGCCGACTACGGATTCGGTCACAGCGCACAGGACTATGCAGAGCAGGCCAACAAGAAGACGGTTGTCGGAATAATGATTGAGACAAAGTCTGCAGTTGAGGACCTGGACAGGATACTTGCAATACCAGGCATTGACTACATCGCATTCGGTCCGTCAGACCTTTCAAACTCCTATGGTGTTCCAGGTCAGTATGATTCAGACCTCATCAAGGGAGTGATCAAAACCATAAGGGAGAAGACAAAGAAGGCCGGCATTGCACTGAACTCACTTGCTTATTCTGATGAGGCTGTGGCGGATGAGCTTCAGCAGGGCGCCACAGTGCTGAACATCGGCTCAGATGTCCAGTACATGATCTGGGGATGGACCAAGCTGATAGCGGACCTCAAAAAGGTCATAGAGGATTTCAAGAAGTGAATTACAACAGCACTGTGAAGCAGAAGCTAAAAGAAAGAAAACCTCTCATCACAAGTGCCATAAGGCTTCCGAATCCTGCGCTTGCCACAATCATGGCCAAAGCCGGTGTGGAGTCCATACTGATTGATAACGAACATTTCCCGTTCACAGATGCAGACATAACTGATATCTGCAGGGCAGTGCACGCAGAGGGTGCCTGCTGCATGATCAGGGTAGGACAGAAGAACCTTAATTACATCTACAGGGTCATGGATATGGGCGTTGACGGAGTGCTTCTTCCCAACGTTGAGACAGCCGAGGAAGCCCAGCTTATAGTGGATGCTGTAAAGTATCCTCCTGTCGGTCAGCGCGGCTGCTGTCCTATAACCCGTGGTGCTGACTATGGCGTTAACCTTAATGTCAAGGAATACTATCAGAAAATCAATGACAGCACCATTGTCGCCATGATGATTGAGTCAAAGAAAGGTTATGAGAACCTTGATGCCATCATGGCGGTCAAGGGCATTGATTATCTTTGCATAGGTCCGTCTGATTTCTCCGGCTCATACGGAAGGCCCGGACAGGCCGCAACTGATCCTGAGATCAAGGCCGCAATGGCTGACGCATATTCAAGGATGGTGAAGGCCGGATACTCTGTCTCCGGTCTTGCCTATACTCCAGAGCAGGCACGCAAGATACTTGCTGACGGAAGGAATGTCCTGAACATAGGCTCAGATGTCCAGATGCTCTCCAAGCAGTTCGCGGCGCATCTTGCAGATGTGAACGCTGTGATGGATGAGCTTGGAATCAGGAGGACAGACAGACCCGTTGAGGAGAAGATCCGTTCCAAGGAGCCTCTGGCAATGCCGTATCTGCGCATTGCGGATCCTGCCTGCTTTGAGATCGCAGCCCTGAGCGGTATAGAGCTGATGGTTATTGACGATGAGCACTATCCGTTCACTGACAGTCAGATCATCAACATTATCCGTGCGGTTCACGGTTGCGGATCCAAGTGCCTTGTGAGAGTGCATGACAAGTCAAAGGCATTCATAGGAAGAGTCCTTGACATGGGTGCCGACGGAATAGTCGCCCCTCAGGTTGGCTCTTATGAGGAAGTTCTATCTGTTGTGAAGGCTGCAAAGTACGGTCCTGTGGGAAACAGGGGGCTCTGCCCCATAACCGCCGGTGCCGACTACGGTTTCGGTCACAGCGCCCAGGAATATGCACAAGAGGCTAATAAGAGGACAATTGTCGGAATCATGGTCGAGACAAAAGGTGCTGTCGAGGATATCGACAGGATACTGTCAATCCCGGAGCTTGACTACATTTCAGTCGGCCCCTCCGATGTTTCAGCTTCATATGGCCTCCCGGGACAGTATGACCACCCGGTTGTGAAGCAGGCCATGGAGACTGTCTGGAGCAAGGCCCGTGCATCCCATGTGGCCATAGCTGGCCAGTGTTATACAAAAGACAAGATCGCACCGGTGATCAATGGAGGCAAGAGCCTTCTGAATATCGGTTCTGACGTGCAGTACATGATCTGGGGATTCACAGAGAAAGTCAAAGAGACAAGAGCGGTAATCGAGGAGTCAGGCAGATGAAGTTCAACGGCAGGGTCAGAAGACTTCTAAATACAGGCAAACCGATTCTCAGTGCCATGACAAGACTTCAGGACCCTGTCTATGCGGAGATCATGGTCAGAAGCGGGCTGGACTGCGTGATTGTGGACAACGAGCACTATCCGTTCACTGACAGTGACTGCGTGAACATTGTGCGTGCCGTCCACGGGGCAGGAGCTGACTGCGCCATCCGCATGAGCGGCATTGACTTCAATGCGATCTACCGCGCGCTTGACATGGGTTTTGACGGCATCTACATCCCGAATGTTGAGACTGCAGAAGAGGCACAGCTGATAGTGGATGCCTGCAAGTATCCTCCTGAAGGACATCGCGGATGCTGTCCGATAACCCGTGGCGCCGACTATGGCGTGAATTTGAATGTATCCGAGTATTATCAGAACATCAATGACCAGATTTTTGTTGTGATAATGATTGAGTCCAAAAAGGGGTTCCTGAACCTTGATGAGATCCTGAAGGTAAAGGGTCTGGATGTGATTGCAGTAGGTCCTTCGGATTTGTCCGGCTCTTTCGGAAAGCCCGGTACAGTGGATCAGGAGATCCGTGATGTCATGGATATGATCTATGACAAGGCCAGGAAAGCCGGTGTTGTCTGTGAGACAATGGTCAAAAACGCAGCAGATGCAGCTGAAGGGCTGAATAAAGGCGGCAGGTTCCTTTATCTGGATTCTGACCTTCAGATAATCTCCAATGCATTCAAGACACATAACACTGAGGCCCTTGAAGTGATCCGCAAGGCCGGCTTCACTGATAATGGTAAGAGCCTGAAGCAAAGGATCCGGGACCTTGAGCCGATAATCCTTCCTTACATAAGACTTCCTGAGCCTGCTGTGGCAGAGGTTGCGGTGCTCCACGGGTCTGATCTGATAGTGCTGGACAATGAGCATTTCGCATACAGTGACAGCGATATCATCAACATGATCCGTGCGGTCCATTGCCGCGGAGGAAAGGTTCTGGTAAGGCTTCCAGATAAGAGGAAGTCGTACATCGGAAGGGTTCTGGATATGGGTGCTGACGGAGTTGTTGCACCGATTATCGACTCATATGAGGAAGCCCTTGTTGTGGTACGTGCCTGTCTTTACGGACCTGAGGGTGAACGTGGTCTCTGTCCGATTACCGCAGGTGCAGACTACGGTTTCGGACATGATCCGAAAGAATATGCGAAAGAGGCGAACAAGAGGATCATCATTGCGGTGATGATTGAGTCTCAGTCAGGTGTCAGGGATCTCCCGAGGATCCTTGAGATACCTCAGATAGATTACATCTCGATTGGTCCTGCCGATATCTCGGCATCCTATGGCTATGCCGGCCAGGTGGACTCTCCTGTGGTGAAGAAGATCATCAAGGACATTCAGGACCAGATAAAGGCAAAGGGTAAGGCTGTGTGTGCTCACGGGTACACCACAGAGGATGTGAGGACCTCTCTGTCGGAGAACCTCACAATTCTGAACACTGGATCTGAGCTCCAGTATCTGATGTGGGGATTGAAAGAGATCGTCAGTCAGATTTCTGGACTGGAAAAATAAACAAAGGAGTAAATTATGAAGAAAATCGCTTTACTGTTGGTCTTCATGATGGCATTTGCAGCAGTCGTGTTCGCAAATGGAGCAGCAGAGGCTGGAGACAGCTATCCTGACAGAACAATCACAATCGTTGTTCCGGCAAAGACAGGTGGAGACGTTGACCAGGTCTCACGTATCATCGCCCCTTATCTCACAAAGAAGCTCGGTGTCAACGTTGTTGTCCAGAACATGGGCGGTAACGGTGGAAACGAAGGTGTCAACCATATTCTTGGTGAAGATGCTGACGGATACACATTCATTCTCTTCAACGGAATCTACTTCACCGGTATCATCGGCGGAAAGTTCCCGGAGAGCCTCAATGAGGATCTTGTCACAGTCTGTACCGCAGCAAAGTCAGACACACAGGTTCTTGTCGTAGATGCAAAGAGCGACATCACAACACCTGATGCTATGGCCAAGAAGATCCAGGAGCAGCCTGGCACAGTCAAGTTCGCAGCAACTCTCGGATCCCCGTCACAGTTCCACGCTGTTGCAACAGAGAAGGCAATGAACGGAAAGTTCAAGAAGGTTGACGTTGCATCCGGTTCAGATAAGCTTGTTGCTCTTCTTTCCGGTGAGGTCAACGTTGTCTCATCAACACAGTCACTGGTCAAGGACTATGTCGCACAGGGCAAGATCGCAATCGTCGGATCAATCTGTAACGAGAGAAGCGCATTCTTCCCAGACACACCGACCTTCAAGGATGCAGGCTATGATCTCGGACCTGACTTCGCAGCAACATACATGATTCTTGCAAAGAAGGGAACTCCCCAGAACGCAATTGACAAGTTCGCAAATGCAGTCAAGGAAGTCATGGAGGACAAAGAGGCTCTCGAGGCTCTCACAAACCTCTTCTATTCACCGGCAGTCCGCGTAGGCGCAGAGGCTGATGCATGGAGAAAGCAGGCTGCAACTCTCTTCGAGTCAATGAGAGAAGACATCAAGAACGACATCTGGTAAAAAGCACGGGGTGACTGACATGAAGAAGT